>CACDCN010000004.1:25000-58088 GCA_902551185.1 uncultured SAR86 cluster bacterium
TATCCACAGCTCATCCCCTCATTTTTCAACATAAGTGGGTTCGCGCCTCCAGTCGATGTTACTCGACCTTCACACTGGCCATGGATAGATCACCCGGTTTCGGGTCTAATTCCAGAAACTAAACGCCCTATTAAGACTCGGTTTCCCTACGCCTACCCTAATTGGTTAAGCTTGCTACTGAAATTAAGTCGTTGACCCATTATACAAAAGGTACGCCGTCACAGAACAAGTCTGCTCCGACTGCTTGTAAGCACAAGATTTCAGGTTCTATTTCACTCCCCTCGCCGGGGTTCTTTTCGCCTTTCCCTCACGGTACTGGTTCACTATCGGTCAGCATAGAGTATTTAGCCTTGGAGGATGGTCCCCCCATATTCAGTCAAGATTTCACGTGTCCCGACCTACTCGATTTCACTTAATTTAGTCTTTCACATACAGGGCTATCACCTACTATGGCTAAACTTTCCAGAATATTTTGCTGGACTAAAATAAGCTTAAGGGCTGATCCGGTTTCGCTCGCCGCTACTACCGGAATATCAATTGATTTCTTTTCCTCTAGGTACTTAGATGTTTCAGTTCCCTAGGTTCGCTTCTTATACCTATGTATTCAGTATAAGATAATATACTTATGTATATTGGGTTTTCCCATTCGGAGATCCTCGGATCAAAGTTTATTTACCAACTTCCCGAGGCTTATCGCAGGTTATTACGTCCTTCATCGCCTTATGCTGCCAAGGCATCCGCCTTGTGCTCTTCCTTTACTTGATCATATAACCTTAAAAAGGTTATTTTTCATTTTGAGAGTACTTAATAAAATATATTAACTACTTTTTAATTTGCAGTGATCTCATGTATACAAACTGTATACACTAGAAAATTACATACCATTTATTTTACATAACATTGAAATTTAAATATTTGATTACTCGTGTGGGCGTTTAAAACACTTCTTTCGTTAAGGAGGTGATCCAGCCACAGGTTCCCCTACGGCTACCTTGTTACGACTTCACCCCAGTCATGAAGCACACCGTGGTAAACGCCCTCCCGAAGGTTAGACTATCTACTTCTGGTGCAATCCACTTCCATGGTGTGACGGGCGGTGTGTACAAGACCCGAGAACGTATTCACCGCGACATGCTGATTCGCGATTACTAGCGATTCCGACTTCATGGAGTCGAGTTGCAGACTCCAATCCGGACTACGAGAAACTTTCTAGGATTAGCACCACCTCGCGGCTTAGCGTCCGTCTGTATTCCCCATTGTAGCACGTGTGTAGCCCTACTCGTAAGGGCCATGATGACTTGACGTCGTCCTCACCTTCCTCCGGTTTATCACCGGCAGTCCCCTTATAGTTCCCGACCGAATCGCTGGCAAATAAGGGTAAGGGTTGCGCTCGTTATCCGACTTAACGGAACATCTCACGACACGAGCTGACGACAGCCATGCAGCACCTGTATCTTGGCTCCAAAAGGCACACTCTCATTACAAGAGCTTCCAAGTATGTCAAGAGTAGGTAAGGTTTTTCGCGTTGCATCGAATTAAACCACATGCTCCACCGCTTGTGCGGGTCCCCGTCAATTCATTTGAGTTTTAGCCTTGCGGCCGTACTCCCCAGGCGGACAACTTAAAACGTTAGCTGCGCCACTGAAAGACATTGTCTTCCAACAGCTAGTTGTCATCGTTTACGGCGTGGACTACCAGGGTATCTAATCCTGTTCGCTACCCACGCTTTCGCACCTTAGTGTCAGTACAGATCCAGGAGGCCGCCTTCGCCACTGGTATTCTTCATAATATCTACGCATTCCACCGCTACACTATGAATTCTACCTCCCTCTATCGTACTCTAGTGAGTTAGTTTTGGATGCAGTTCCTAGGTTGAGCCCAGGGCTTTCACATCCAACTTAACAAACCACCTACGCGCGCTTTACGCCCAGTAATTCCGATTAACGCTTGCACCTTCCGTATTACCGCGGCTGCTGGCACGGAATTAGCCGGTGCTTATTCTGCAGGTAACATCATGGTTATAAGGTATTAATTTATAACTTTTTCTCCCTGCTTAAAGTGCTTTACAACCCTAGAGCCTTCTTCACACACGCGGTATGGCTGGATCAGGCTTGCGCCCATTGTCCAATATTCCCCACTGCTGCCTCCCGTAGGAGTCTGGGCCGTGTCTCAGTCCCAATGTGGCTGATCGTCCTCTCAGACCAGCTAAAGATCGTAGCCTTGGTAAGCCATTACCTTACCAACAAGCTAATCTTACGCAGGCTCATCTAATAGCGAAAGCTTCAAGAGAGGCCCTCTTTCTCCCTAAGGAGGTATACGGTATTAATCCGAGTTTCCCCGGGCTATCCCCTTCTACTAGGTAGATTCCTACGCGTTACTCACCCGTCCGCCGCTCTACTCATATCCGAAGATACTTTCTCGCACGACTTGCATGTGTTAAGCCTACCGCCAGCGTTCAATCTGAGCCATGATCAAACTCTTCAATTAATATCATGTTTGTTGATTTTTAAATAAAAAATCTAAATTTTATCTCGTATTTTGAACACCCACACGAGTAACCAAATATTTTAAAAAACTATCCGGCTCGAAGTCCGGAGGTGCTATTCTAACGGAGTTATATCTAAGAAGAAAGCCTTTTTTTAACTAATTTTTTTCTTTATCAACAAGCTTTTCAGAATTTAGAAATTTCATCTTTGACCTTAGCTCTTTGCCAACTTTCTCTATTGGATGATCTTCTGTAAATTTTCTATTAGATTTCATAAAAGGTCCGCCTGATCCATCATTGCTTTGCCTACAATCATCTAAAAATTCATTAGCAAAATTGCCTGATTGAATGTTATCTAAAATCTCTTTCATAGCCTTTTTTGTTTGATCTGTAATAATCTTTGGGCCACTTAGATAATCTCCATATTCAGCAGTATTAGATATCGAATAGTGCATATTAGCTATTCCGCCCTCTTGGATTAAATCTGTTATTAATTTAGTTTCATGAAGACATTCGAAATATGCCATTTCCGGACTATATCCTGCTTCTACTAAAGTTTCATAACCAGCTTTTATTAAAGCTGTCATGCCGCCACACAAAACTGCTTGCTCGCCAAATAAATCTGTTTCAGTTTCTTCTTTAAAGCTTGTTTCTAGAACTCCAGCCCTAGTCCCGCCATTAGCCTTTGCATATGATAAAGCTACATCTTTTGCAGAAAATGAGTTATTAGAAATAGCATCTTGATAAATTGCCACTAAAGAAGGTACTCCGCCACCTTTTAAATAAGTACTTCTGACAGTATGTCCTGGTCCTTTTGGAGCAATCATAATTACACTATTTCCTTTTTCTGGAACAATTTTCTCAAAGTGAATATTGAACCCATGGGCAAAAGCTAAAATTGCATCACTTTTTATATTTGGTTGGATACTTTTATCATAAATGCCCTTTTGAAACTCATCTGGAGCCAACATCATAACTAGATCTGCATCTTGTATGGACTCAGCAACTGGCATAACAGTTAATCCAGCTTCAGCTGCTTTGTTCCATGAAGATGAACCCTCTCTTAAAGCAACTGTTACGTTAACGCCTGAATCTTTTAAATTATTTGCATGGGCATGTCCTTGGGAACCATAACCCACAATAGTTACATTAAGCTTTTTAATGATTTCTATATCAGCGTCATCATCATAATAAATTTTCATCTCGCAAGACCCCCTTTAGATAAGTACCTTCATTACCACTGACTGCGATAACATCTATAAGTTTGTTGATTTGTCTTAAAATTTGTCTCATCAGAGGATCATCTACTGTTGTCTTAATCTCAAGCCTAGATATCTCCCCTTCAGAAAATTTAGTATTTAGCTCATCCTCAATAAATTTATAAGGTTTAAAATTATTTATTGGTTCCACATGAAGACTCTCAATGTTATAACCCCTTTGATGGAATAAACCAACAACCCTCACCAAAGCGCCAGGCTTATTTTCCATTATTAAGGTAAGTTGCCTTTCTTCAATCATGTTTTTTCTCCTTTACCTAACCACATGTCTTTAAGACTGCCATCGGGAGCAACTAGCATTGGGTAAACGTGTTCATTTGGGTCAACATATATATCAACAAAAACTAATTTATCTTTAATAGACATTGCCTCTTCAATTCCTGCTTTTAATTGAGAATTTTTTGTAATTTTTATGCCGACATGACCATAAGATTCTACTAACTTTGAAAAATCTGGAAGTGAGTCTTCATAGCTAATTGATGAATGTCTTCCATCGTAGTTCATATCCTGCCATTGTTTAACCATCCCAAGAGCTAGATTATTTATGTTAAATATTTTTATGGGTAATTTATATTGCGTGCAGGTTGATAATTCTTGAATACACATTTGTATACTTCCTTCTCCAGTTATGCAGATTACTTCTTCATCTGGATACGCTAATTTAACACCCATTGCAGCAGGTAAACCAAAACCCATTGTTCCAAGACCACCAGAATTAATCCATTTTCTTGGCTCATCAAAATGATAATATTGAGCAGCAAACATTTGATGTTGACCTACATCTGAAGTTACAAAAGCATCACCATTAGAAGCATGATAAATATGCTGAACGACTGCCTGAGGTAATATTGGACCATCATCTGAATTATTCTTATACAAATCATGGTCTAATCCATGCATTTCTTTCCATTGCTCTATTTGTTTACGCCAAGCATCTAAATTGGAATCATTAATTTCTGATGATCTCAATTTAAGTTTTGAGTTTATTGCTTGTAAAGAATTTTTAACTTGACCAAAAACTGCTATGTCAGCTTCGATAATCTTTGAAACAGATGAATGGTCAACATCAAAATGAATAATTTGCGCATTAGGAGCAAATTTTTCAGGCGTATTTGTTATTCTATCGTCAAATCTAGCTCCGATTGCAATTATAAGATCAGCATTATGCATTGCCATATTTGCTTGGTATGTTCCATGCATGCCTAACATACCAAGAAAATTTTTATTGCTAGCAGGATATACACCTAAACCCATTAAAGTATTTGTAATAGGAGCATTTATATAACTATTAAGTTCAAAAAGTTCCTTAGAGGCATTACTTGAAATAGTGCCGCCCCCTGCATAAATAACTGGTTGCTTTGAGTTAATCATTGCTTCTATAGCTCTATCAATCTGAGAGTCTTCTGGTTCAATCGGAGGATTGTATGATCTTATATTTACTTCACTTGGATATTTATATTCAAATAAATCTACAGGATTTGTTAAATCTTTTGGGACATCTATAACTACTGGCCCTTGCCTTCCAGATGTTGCTATATAAAAAGCTTCTTTAATAATTTTTGCTATATTGCTTTGATGGTCAACTGTGAAGCTATGTTTCACAATAGGACGAGAAACTCCAATCATATCTGTTTCTTGGAATGCGTCTGTTCCGATTAAATGACTTTGAACTTGGCCTGATATAACAATCATTGGAATTGAATCCATAAATGCAGTTGCAATACCTGTAATAGCATTAGTTGCTCCTGGACCAGATGTAAGCATTACAACCCCAGGCTTGCCAGTAGCTCGCGCATACCCATCAGCAGCATGAGTGGCACCCTGTTCATGCCTGACAAGAATATGTTGCATTTCTTTTTGATTAAAAATTGCATCATAAATATGTAGGGATGCTCCTCCTGGATAACCAAAAATATACTCAACCCCCTCCTCAATGAGCGATTGAATTAATATGTCATTTCCAGCTAACTTCATAATAATTACCTAAGAATGAGGTTTATACATTAATCATACTTATAAAAACAAGCTTTTTTAATATATTTAAATATGTTTTTTAAGCTGTGAGATTAATTTTTTTATATCTTGTGGAATCGGTGCATTAAAGCTGATGTCTTCATGTGTATCAGGGTCTGCAAAAGATAACTTGCTTGAGTGTAGTGCTTGTCTAGGAAAATTTCTTATAAGGTCAATTAATTCTTTAGGTGTATTTTTAGCAATATTCCCCGATGGGTTGTAAGTCTTATCTCCAATAATAGGTAATTTTTTACTAGCTAAATGTACTCTTATTTGATGGGTTCTTCCTGTTTTTATTGACACATCTAACAATGAATAATTATTAAAATCCTCCTCTAATTTTATAAAAGAATAGGCTTCTTTACCATCAGGTCTGATAGACATTTTTGTTCTATTATTTTTATCTCTTCCTATTGGATCATCAATTGTAAGACTTCCAATAATTTTACCAACAACTGCTGCTATATAATTTTTTTTCACTTTTCTTTCTTGAAGTTCCTGTACAAAATAATTTCTAAACTTTTCTGTTCTTGCGACCAAAAGAACTCCTGAAGTGTCTTTGTCCAATCTATGTACTATTCCCGCTCTAGGTATATTCTCTAGTTCTGGGTATTTATGAAGAAGACCATTAGCCAAAGTTCCATTATTAGAACCTGCGCCTGGATGCATTATTAAATTGCTTGGTTTATTTATGATTAAATAATCCTTTTCTTCTGTGATTACATCAAAATATATATCTTCTGGTTCCCAGAAGTTTTTTTTCTCTGTTATAGGATTAATCTCAATTACATCATCAACATGAACATTATCTTTAGGCAAAGCAAGTTCGCTATTTAACAATATCCTTCCTTCAAGGATCCATTTTTTTAATTGAGTCCTAGAAAAATCTTTAAACATTTCTGAAGAAACTTTGTCTAGTCTCATATTAGAGAATTCTGATGTCACTTTTTTACAATTGGTCATATGAACTTATTTAAAAAAAATTGTTCTAATTTTATGTTTTTAAAGAACAAAATGTAATTATGCAGGTAAAATGACAAATCAATAATGAAACTTTCAAAAAATATATATAAATTTGCTATTTTGTTGCCATTGGTAACTTCTATATTAATTTCGTGCAGATCGGATGGTCCTGAAATTGAACAGCCTGAAAAAATTTATTATGACCAAGCTCAAAGACGAATGAATTCTAATAATTACTTCGGGGCTATTGAATCTCTTGAGGCAATTGAAAGCAGATATCCATTTGGCAAGTATGCAGAACAAGCTCAAGTTGAATTAATTTATGCTAATTTTATGAATTCTGATAATGATGCAGCGCACGCTGCAGCTGAAAAATTTATTAGGCTTCATCCCAGACACCCTAATATTGATTATGCTTATTTTATGAAGGGTTTATCAAGTTATGCTCGTGACAGAGACCTTTTGATTAGAATCTCAGATACAGATCTTTCAAATAGAGATATATCGGGAGCAAAGCAATCTTTTGCCGAAATAACAGAATTTTTAACTAGGTTTCCTGATAGTCAATATGTTCCTTATGCAAAACAAAGAAATATTTATCTTAGAAATATGATTGCTAGGAATGAGCTAGCAGCTGCTGATTATTACTTAACAATTAATGCATACGTGGGGGCAATAAGAAGAGCTAATTATGTAATTGAAAATATACCAAATTCAAGTGAAAACTATAGAGCCTTAAAAATACTCGAAGAATCTTATGAAGCTCTTGGATATCTTGAGCTTTTAAATGATGTAAGAGTGGTCATAAATATTAACTACCCAGATGAAGAATCAAGGCAGGCCTCTAATGATAGAAGTTGGTCATGGAATTTTCTTAAGAACTCTAGGCCAGATAGATCTAATTAGGGTTCAGTAAGCTCATTAATCTTTAATTTTATTCAGCCATATAAACATTGCTGGAATATACAATAAGGCTGTCATTGTGGCGCCTAAAACTCCTATACTCATTCCCCAAGCCAATGGTCTAAAGAATATACTTGCAAATATTAATGGCAAGAATCCGCCCAAAGTTGTTAAAGATGTAGTAATAATATGTCTGGTTGAACGAATAACCACCTCAATTAAATCTGCTTTTTTCATGGTGATTTGATTAGCTTTTTCTTTAATGTGAGATAAGACAATGATTGAATCATTAATGGACAGTCCGATTAAACCTAATGCACCAATTGTTCCAATAAATCCATAATTTTGTTGGCCAATTTTTAATCCTAAGAAAGACAGTCCGATAGAAAATATTGCGACAGATAAAATTACTGCAGTTTGTCTAAAAGAATTTAGAGCAAATACTAATCCAATCGTTATCAATAAAATATAAATAATTGCTGATGAAAATATTTGAGATTGAGATTCTCCTCTAGAATTTGCCTCGCCTCCTACCAAGATTGAATATCCTGGCGGTAGTCTTCTTTCAAACTCTTTAAAGTTTTCCTCTAGGTATAGTTCCGTTTGATGTGGCAATGTACCTGTCCATATCCAACCCTCAACATGATTAACCCTTTGACTATTTCTTCTTGTGACATATGAGCTTGTTTTATTTATTCTCGCCTCTCCATAATTTCCAATAAAATCGATTCCATTTTGAGATGGTATAGAGAGGTAGTTTGTATCACCTATAATGTCAGATGAGGATCTTATGCCCTTTACTCTAATAGGTAATTCTTTATTCGAATCGAGCATTGAGCTGACAATAATCCCATTATTTTCTGCATATAACTCGTTTACTAGCAGTTCAGTATTTTTTCCAGATAGTGAAATATTAGAACTATTAAATTCAAATTCTATATTAGTATTTGAGTAACCATCTAAGGATTTCGTATGACTAACATCTGGTGCATTATTAATAATTAATTCTAATTCTGATCCAAGAGCTCTCAAAACATTTTCATCATCGCCAATAATCGAATATTGAATATCAGAAAATACTGGTGGCCCTGATTGAAAGCTATCTACAAAAAGAATCAAATCTGGATTTTTAGCTACTAGCATTTTTGAAAGTTCTGGTAAATTATCAATCATTTCATAATAATCTTTTGCAAAAAAGACAGCTTGGGCATGATTATTAGAACCAATTTTTTCTTCACCGCCAACTATGTTCATTAATACCCTAGGCATCCATCTTCCTATAAACCAATAATCTCTATCTAATTCAATAAGATTGCTATCAATGACTTGCTGTCTTAATAATTTGACTCTTTCAAGAGTCTTGATTGAAGATGAGTTTGTAGGCAGTTCTAAGTGAATGCGGAACATATCTCTATCATTTGTTGGAAAGAAGTCTTTTGGAATTGATCCAAATAACAAGAAACCTAATACGGGAAGCGATATTGAAATTAATAATGCTCGTCTTGGAACATCAAAAGCCCATGTAAGAAATTGTCGATATTTTTTAAGAATTTTCTCATTTTTATATCCTTCTTCATGAACATTTATATTTGCAAAAAAAGGTATGCGTTCCATATAACTCATCAAGACTGGAACCATTATTAATGCCAATAACAATGATGAAATAATTGACATAATAACTGTTAATGCCAGACCGCCTACAAACTCCGTACTTGAACCCTCTCCTGTAACTATAGGCATAAAAGCAAAAACAGTAGTTGCAGTTGCAGCAAGTAAAGGGGTTGAAATATGAACTAATGTTTGATTTATAGATTCTTTTATTGGTAGTCCTAGCGACCTCCTATATTTATAATCTTCAACAACTATAATTCCATTATCAATTAATAATCCTAAAGCAATAATTATTCCTGTAATAGATGTCTGATGAAGGGGTAGATCTATTAATCTGCAACCTAATAAAACCAATGAAACTGAAAATGGCAAGATAGCAGTTACTATTATTCCTGGCCTAACTCCTAAGAAAAAGAAACTGAGGCTTAAAACAAAAAAAGATGCTAATGAAAAGCTCTTAATCAGCTCGCCAAATTTACCAGAAACGTATATAGATTCATCATATATTTGTTCTATATGAAATTCTTCTGGCAATGATTGACGCATATCATTAACTTGTTCTTCTGCATTCTTTACATAGTCATAAACTCTTTGCGCAAATGATCCTGTTGCAGATACTGATATAACTCTTCTACCGTTATATAAAAATATATCTTCTATTGGGTTTGCTGGTTGCATTGAAACTTCAGCGATATCCTGAAGTCTAATAATTTCGGATTGGTTTATTACCTTAACTGGTATCTCGCCAATTTTTTGTGGACTAGTTATATTATCTTTTAATCTAATTAAAAATTCAGAGTACTCATCAGAAACTACGCCAATAGGTTTTTTATTATCATATGATCTAATTGCCGAACTAATGTCTTGGTATGTTAATCCTAAAGATGACATTTTTGCCGAATCAACTTCAACAACTATTTCTTCTTCCGCCTCTCCATATATCGCTGTTTTTTCTGTGCCTGGAACAGAACTTAATTTTTTCTGAAGTTGCTGTGCCAACCTAGACATCATAATAATTGGCTCATCGCCTTCGCCCTTCCAATCAATAATATATTCAACTGTTATTGGAGGTCCTGATGACCTTTCAAGTAACATAGTAGTGCCAATAGGTTTTTCTATCTGATCAATCTTATTTTGAACTTTTGACCAAACTTCTTCTATTAATGCAGGTGGAACACTTTGTTGCAGCTCAACTATAGTCTCAGAAAAACCTTGAGTGATAATAGATTCTAGATCCTCAATATCAATCTCAACAATTTCTCTTAATTTGTTTTCAAGATTATCTACGATTTGGGTTTCTATTCTTTCTGGTGTAGCCCCAGGATAAGAAATAGTAACAGTCGCCCATCTCTCGGCCAACTCTGGATTTTCTTGAATTGGTAATGTGGATACAGAAGAAATGCCAGATAATAATATGAAAGCTAAAGTTAAAAAAAGTATTCTTGGCCTATCAAGGAATATAGTTATAAATTTAATCATTGCTAATTAACTTTTTTGCCTTCAATAAT
The DNA here is from genome assembly GCA_902551185.1 of uncultured SAR86 cluster bacterium. Taxonomy (GTDB): domain Bacteria; phylum Pseudomonadota; class Gammaproteobacteria; order Magnimaribacterales; family D2472; genus SAR86A. The sequence continues at coordinate 35,761 of CACDCN010000004.1, forward strand.
TTTAGCTGCACCGCCCAAAACTACTAAGTCACCATCTCTTAAAGTGCCGTTAACAAAAGCATAGTCATCTTCAAAATATATTATTTCAACTATGTCTCTAACTACAATATTTTTGCTGTCTATTGTATATACCGTCCATAAACCTTGGTCTGATTGAGATAAGGATTTTAGAGGTACCCAAGTTCCAGAAGCTTTCTTAATAATTTTCAATTGCAGATTTGCTATCGACCCCGGATTAAAAAATTCATTAAATCTAAATATAGCTAATCTGCTATCTGAGCCTCCAGGTGACATAGGAGCCAATCTAGTTAACTCTGCTTTAATTTCTTTTCCTTCAAAATCAAAGTCATATTCTTTACCTATTTCCATATCACTTAAATATGTAACTGGTACAGAAATATGTGCTTCTACATAATTTGAATCAATTATCTCTAGAATAGGTATACCAGAATTTATCACCGTACCAGTATCTAAAAATCTACCTTGAATAACTCCATTAAACGGCGACATAAGACTAGTCTGTTCTAGTTTAACTTTAAAGAACTCATATTGAGATTTTGCAATGATAAAGTCAGACTTTGCTTTATCTAATTCTTGAATTGATATGTGGCCTTGCTTTCTTAGATCTTCAAATCTATTTAAAACCTGTTCTGACAAATCATAACTTGCTTTGGCTTGATTAAGTTGTGCAGCGGCTTCTCTATCATCTAATTTCGCTAATATTTCACCTTCTGAAACAGAATCACCTACATCAACATATATTTTATTAATCTTACCAGGGATTTCAAAAGCTAATTTAGATTGCTCTATTGGCAATAATTTCCCTGGAAATTCTTTTTTCATCGAGTAAGCATTTAATATTTTTACTTCAAGCACCTCCATAGCTAAAAGCTCTACAGAGAAAATTATAGTAATTAAGAGAATTTTAATGGTTTGCTGCATATTTGACTTTGTTTATTAAAAATTCTAATGTAAGCAGTGTAAACATTAATATATAATGTATGCAGTGTCAACATTATAAATAATAATTATGAAGACTTATCATCATGGAAACCTTAAACAAGAACTCATAGACTGTGCCTGCAGGCTATGCGAAAGAGATGGTTATACAAAATTAAGTATTCGGTCACTGGCTAAAGAAAGTGGAGTTTCACAAACTGCGCCCTATCGTCACTTTAAAACCAAAGAAGCCTTATATGCATCTGTTGCAACAGAAGGTTTTAAAAAACTTTCAAAAGCATTCAGTATTGATGTTAGTAAAAAAATTACGAAAAAGCATCTTGTTGAAATAGGATGTAAATACATTGAATTTGGTCTGAAAAATGCAAATACCTATGATCTTATGTTTGGTACTGCTGTTGGTAACTTTGCTGATTATCCTGAATTGCTTAAATCAGCAAATTCAAGCTATGAAAATTTAAGATTAAGTTTTTCTAAATTAGCCAATGATAGCGATGAAGTTGTAGATTTTAAATGTATTACTTTATGGTCCATGGTCCATGGTCTTGTAGGAATATTAAGAAAGGTTCAGGTGATTGGAGATGAAGCCCTGATAAATCCTGAACTCGGCCCTATGTCTACTGCTAATGTTATAGCTGGCAACCTTGAAGATCATTTAGATAAAGTTATTAGCGGAATAATTAAAAATTAATTACTTATATTCGCCATCAACATAGGTGAGTGTAGATATTTCATCTGAATAGGTTGCATCCTCAACCATCCCTACAACTATAGTATGAGTATGATAAGAAGTTAACTTATCAACCTTACAAAAAATATTAGCTTGAGCATTTCCTAGGAATGGGACATTATCAGTATTCCAATTGTTATCATTAAACCTTTCATCATATTTATTTTCATCAGAGCATATATTCGAAAGCTCTTCTTGATTCTTGCTTAATAAATTAATACAAAATTTTGATCCCTCTTTTAATGTGTCATGTATTCTAGAGTTCTTATTGATACATACTAGAAGACTGGGTGGTTCCATAGATATTGATGTTACAGAAGAAACAGTGATTGCATTTGAATTACCCTCTTCATCTTTGTTAGATAAAATGCTTACAGAATAAATATATCTGCGCATAGCTAATCTAAATTTATCTTGAATACTCATACTATGAATTATACTTAAAGAAAAATATTATAGATGAAAAATAGCATTAGAATTACTGGCGGCGATTTAAAGGGAAGAAAGGTTTCTTTCGATTTCAAAAATACATTAAGGCCTACGTCTAGCAAACTAAGAGAGGTTTTATTTAACTGGATACAATTTGAAATAAAAGGATGTGAATGCTTGGACCTGTTTGCTGGAACTGGCTCTCTAGGAATTGAAGCTATATCAAGAGGTGCATCTAAGTTAATTTTTATAGAATCAAATAAAAAAAACTACTTATCTCTAAAAGAATGTATATCAGAGCTTGATCTAAAAAAACAGTCTAAAGTATTGTTCAAAAATGGTTTTTCTTGGTTAAATGAAAATGACCTTTCTAATTTTGATTTAATTTTTTTAGATCCACCTTTCAATCAAAATTATGAAAAAAAAGTACTGGATATTTTAGATAAAAATAAAAGTCTAAAATCTTCATGTAAAATTTATATTGAATTTAGTAAATTTGATGAAATAAAGCTACCTGATTCATTTAAGATATTTAAGGAAAAAACCATAGGCGATGTTAAAGCGTTTCTTTTAAAAAATGACAATTAAAATAGTTTCTAGATCTTCAAAGCTAGCACTTGCACAAGTACAAGAATTTATAGATGTTTTTTCAATAAAAGAATATGAGTTAATAAATATAAAAACAAGGGGAGACATATTAAGTTCTCAAGGTGAAGTATTGTTTGATAAAGCTAATTTTGTATCTGATATTGAAAAAAGTCTTATTGAAGAAAAAGCAGATGTTGCTATTCATTCAGCAAAGGATATGCCAGCTGAAGATACTGAATATCTTAACCAACTTTTCTTTGCAAAAGGTGAGGAGAGAGTAGTTTCAGATCTATTAATTTTTAGAAAAGATACCGAACCTGTATTTGACATAAATATGAAATTAGGGACTTCAAGTCTAAGGAGAAAGATGCAAGCCAAATTCCATTTAAAAGCAAAGAATATTATGGATCTAAATGGAAATATTGATACAAGAATACGAAAACTAAATGAAGGAATTTATGATTGTATTATTTTAGCCGAAGCTGGTTTATCAAGACTTCAATATCTTTTAGAGGATCAAAACTATATAAAATTAAATCATTTGACATGCTCTGGTCAGGGAGCTCTAGCGGCTCAATGGAAGAATGAAAATAAATTTAGTGACATGATTATTTCATCTGATATTTCTTCAGCTGCAATTAATCTAAATGATGAAATAAATATGGAAAAATCTCTTTTACAAAAGTTAAATACAAGTTGTAATTCTGCAATATCTCTTAGAGCTCAAAATGGTTTATTAAAAGGCGAGATTTTCGGATCCAAAAGTTATATCTCTTTTAGTGGGGACCAAATTGATGAGGTTTACAAAGATATTAAGGAAAATAGAGGATTAGAATTGCTAAATGAACATCATTGATACAAAAGCTTCTGGTATTAAATGCCATAATAAAAATAACTTAATAAAAAATATTCCTTTATTTGATATATCGCCAATTAAATACAAACTAGAAGAAAATAATTTTACTCATGTTATCTTTCAAAGCATTTCATCAGTTGAGTATTTTAAAGACTATCAAATTCTGAATAATAAAAAGGTTTTTTCAATGGGTCTATCAACCAATAAAGCGCTAGGTGAAAAGGGAGTTGTTTCATCTAGTCCAGAAATACCTGGATCTGAAGGATTAAAATCAATAATTAATGATGAATCTGATGATAGTAAATATTTAATAATAAAAGGTAGAGATGGTTTAAATATAATTGAAGACTACTTAAACCGAAAGAATATATTCGTAGAAAAAATTATTTGTTATGAAAGAAAGATGTTTGAATCATATGATGATCTTAAAAAAAATTTTTTAGATGTAGATGCGATAATCTTCCCTAGCGTACTTGCTGCAAAAATATATTTTAATAAGTTGCATGATAGAAATAAAAAGAATATAAAATTTTTTGGTATATCTGAAAGAATAAATAATTTTATTAAAGCTCTCGGGCATAATCCAATATTGATAAACTATTTTTCAGAAAATCTTGAATTAGATATTAAAGAATTTATTTAGATTTTTTTCCGTTTCCGTTCTTCATTGAGCTAAAGAACTCATCGTTAGTCTTATGTGTTTTTATTCTATCTATTAAGAATTGAATTGCTTGTGCATCTTCCATTTCATCAAGGATTTTTCTTAGAACCCACATTCTTTGAAGTTCATCTTCAGTTGTTAGGAGATCTTCTCTTCGAGTACCTGACCTTCTTATATTTATAGCAGGGTAAATTCTTTTTTCGGCAATCTTCCTTTCAAGATGGATTTCCATATTACCTGTTCCTTTAAATTCCTCATAAATAACTTCATCCATCTTGGAGCCTGTCTCAACCAGAGCGGTAGCTATAATCGTTAAGCTTCCACCCTCCTCTAAGTTTCTTGCAGCTCCAAAAAATCTTTTTGGTCTTTCAAGCGCATTTGAATCTACACCACCACTTAAAATCTTTCCTGATGCAGGTTGTACTGAGTTATATGCTCTACCTAAACGAGTGATTGAATCTAATAAAATAACAACATCTTTCTTGTGTTCAACCAATCTTTTGGCTTTCTCTATTACCATATTTGCGACTTGTACATGACGTGTTGGTGGTTCATCAAAAGTACTTGCAACCACTTCACCTTTAACAGTTCTTGACATATCAGTAACTTCCTCAGGCCTTTCATCGATGAGTAAAACAATTAGCTCAACTTCTGGATTATTACTCTTAATTGAATGAGCAATACTTTGTAACATTAAAGTTTTACCTGCTTTTGGAGGAGAGACTATTAAACCCCTTTGACCTTTTCCTATGGGAGCAATCAAATCAATTATTCTTGAAGATAAATCTTCATTTGAGCCACTTCCTTGTTCAAGCATAAGCCTATCATTTGGAAAAAGCGGTGTTAAATTCTCAAAAAGAATCTTATTTTTTGTTTTAGCAGGCTCTTCCCCGTTTATGGTATCAACTTGGGTAAGAGCAAAATATCTTTCTTTATCTTTAGGTGTTCTTATCTTTCCTTCAACTGAATCACCTTTTCTAAGATTAAATTTTCTAATTTGACTTGGTGATACATATATATCATCTTCCCCAGCACAATAAGAACCCTGAGGTGATCTCAAGAATCCAAAACCATCATTAAGAATTTCTAAAACTCCGCCTCCATAGATGTCAATACCCTCAGAAGCTTTATACTTAAAGATTCTAAATATAATCTCTTGTTTTTTAAGTCGGCCAAGATCTTCTAAACCTAAATCAGTTGCGATCTCAACTAGCTCGCTGATAGGTTTATCTTTAATTTCAGTAAGATTCATTTAATAATTATTCCAATATTTTTATGTTGAAAGGGTTGAAATTGATAGGTCTTTAAATCTGGATATAAAAATAATAACTCTTTTTATTTAATATGCAAAGTTATATGTACAAAAAATTTACGTTTTTGATCTTATAAACTCATCAAGTTGTTGTTTTGTTAAGGCCCCTATCTCTATTCCAGAGAGTTCTCCATTTGTAAAAATCATTAAAGTTGGAATTGATCTTATTCCAAATTCGCTTGCTACTTCTCTATTAGCATCGACATCCATTTTGCAGACTTTGATTTTATCTTTAAACTCTTCGGCTGCTTCTTCTACAAGTGGAGCAAGTTGTTTGCAAGGTCCGCACCATTCTGCCCAAAAATCTACTAAAACCGGAGATTCTGAATTTAAAACTTCATTTGTAAAATCTTCTTTATTTCGAACTTCAATAACATTACTCATTTATTTTGCATCTCCTTTGATATTTCTTTTGCAGCATATGTAAGAATCGCGTCCGCTCCTGCTCTTTTAATACTAACCAATGATTCTAGCATAACCTTTTGATCAAGCCATCCTTCTTTAATGGCAAGTTTTAACATACTGTATTCTCCACTTACCTGATATGCAAAAGTAGGTATTTTAAATTTCTCTTTAATAAGATGAATAATATCTAGATATGGCATTGCTGGTTTAACCATAACAATATCAGCTCCTTCATTAATATCTATAGCTACTTCATGAATAGCTTCATCTTTATTGTGGATAGACATTTGATAAGAAGATTTGGTTGCTTTGCCAAGATTAGAAGCTGAATTTACTGCATCTCTAAAAGGCCCATAAAACTTTGAGTTATACTTGGCCGCATATGATAATAAAATTGTATTCTTAAAATTAGAATCTTCTAGAGATTGTCTGATTGATCCAATTCTTCCATCCATCATATCTGAAGGAGCAATAATATCTGCACCAGCTTCAGCTAATATTAAAGATTGCTCTATGAGAACTTTAATTGTCGCATCATTATCAATTTCATCATTAATAAGAATCCCATCATGACCATGATCAGTATAAGGATCTAATGCCACATCTGCTATTAATATAATCTCAGGAAAATTCTTCTTTATAGTTTTTATAGCTGAAGATATAAAATTATCTTCTTTAGTTGCTTCGCTACCTTTACTATCTTTCTTATCTGATTCAACTACAGGAAAGACTGCGATAGTATTTATGCCAGATTCAATAACCTCTTCTATTTCTTTTAATACTTCATCGATACCAAATCTATTAATCCCTGGCATACTTTCAATTGATTCAATTCCATTGAAGTTTTCTTTTATAAATATTGGTTGAATTAAGTCTTGAGAACTTAAATTGGTCTCTGCTACTAAATCAATTAAATTTGAATTTCTTCTTAATCTTCTTAACCTTGTATTTGGAAACTTTCTATTTATAGTCATTATTCTTAATCTGTTATGGCTCCTAAACTTGCTGATTTTACACTTTTTGCATATTTAGCAAGCACGCCTTTTTTAGGTTTTTTGATAGGATTTTTCCAGTTAGATTCTCTTCTATTAATCTCTTCATCATCCACCTTTAGAATTAACTGATCATTTTCTGCGTCTATTAAAATTTTATCTCCATCTTCAATCATAGCTATCAAGCCCCCATCTGCAGCTTCGGGAGAAATATGCCCGACCACAAAGCCATGAGTCCCTCCAGAAAATCTACCATCAGTAATAAATGCAACTTTTTCTCCTAAACCTAATCCCATAATTGCAGACGTTGGTTTTAACATTTCTCGCATTCCTGGTCCGCCTTTCGGTCCCTCATATCTAATTACAATGACATCACCATCTTTTATTGAATTAGATAAAATCGCTTCAACACCCTCTTCTTCTGAGTTGAAGACTTTGGCTTTTCCCTCAAAAGATGTTCCTTCTTTACCGGTAATTTTTGCAACTGCCCCATCTTTAGCTAAATTTCCATATAAGATTCTTAAATGACTGTCTGCTTTAATAGGGTTATCAAAACTTTTAATAATCTTATCATTTTTATAGGGTTGGACTCCTTCAAGATTCTCAGCTAATGTTTTCCCAGTAACTGTCATGCATTTACCATTAAGCAAACCTTTATCTAAGAGAGCCTTCATCATTGGTTGAATCCCGCCATTAGCATTTAGTTCTGACATATAGTGATCACCAAAAGGTTTTAAGTTTGCTAAAACAGGAGTTCTTTTACCTATTTCCGTAAAATCATCCAAGCATAAATCAACCCCTATTGAATGAGCGATTGCTAATAAATGTAAAACTGCATTGGTAGATCCACCTAAAGCAATGACAACAGTGATTGCATTTTCAAAAGCTTCTCTAGTCATAATATCTGAGGGTTTTATGTCTCTCTCAAGTAAATTCATAATTGCATTTCCTGCATTTACACAATCGTCCTTTTTTGAATCAGAAACAGCGTCTTGACTGCTACTACCTGGCAAACTCATACCAAGCGCTTCAATTGAAGATGCCATTGTATTTGCTGTATACATTCCACCGCATGATCCGGGACCTTCCACAGATACTTTCTCATAATGAATTAATTGTTCCTCATCAATCTTACCCTTTGAGAATTCACCAACTTTTTCTAATACAGTCACATAATCTGTATTCTCATCACTGGGTTTGATAGATCCTCCATAAATAAATATAGATGGTCTATTTAGTCTAGCCATACCAATCAAACATCCTGGCATATTTTTATCACAGCCCCCGACAGTTATTAATCCATCATAGGCAAGACAACCCACTACTGTCTCAATTGAATCTGCTATAACCTCTCTTGAAACTAGAGAGTACTTCATTCCTTGAGTTCCCATGGATATCCCATCTGATACAGTAATTGTGTTAAACAGAACTCCTTTTCCTCCAGATGAATTAACAGAACTTTCAACAACTTCAGACAATTGATTTAGATGCATATTGCATGGGGTAACCTTAGCACCAGTTGAAGCAATGCCAATGAAAGGCTTTGAAAAGTCTTCAGTTGTAAAGCCAACACCACGCAGCATTGACCTTGATGCTGCTTGATTTGGTCCATCAACTAGTTCTTTTGAATATTTTCTTGAACTCATTTCTACTATATTTTTTAATCGGATGCGTATCTTAACGCAGCGGAGAGCAATTTTTTAGTATATTTTTGTTTTGGATAGTCAAAAACCTCGTTAGACAGCCCAGATTCAACGATTTCTCCGTCTTTCATAACAAAAATATAGTCTGACATTGATCTTATTACTTTTAAATCATGACTTATAAATAAATAGGTTAATTTATATTCATTTTGGATATCTTTAAGTAAATTTATAACTTGTATTTGTATAGATCTATCTAATGCAGAAGTTGGTTCATCTAAAATCATAAAAGCAGGATTCATTATTAAAGATCTGGCTATTGCTATTCTCTGTCTTTGTCCACCAGAAAATTCATGAGGGTATTTATTTTTTGCACTCAACTCAATACCCACATCAGATAAAACTTTATCAATCCTATTTTGTGTTTCCAGTTTTGATAATTTAAAGTGAACGCCTAAGCCTTCTCCAACAATTTCACTAATTGTCATTCTTGGTGATAAAGATCCATATGGATCCTGGAATACAATCTGAATATGTTTTTTGATTTCTTTTGAAGAGCTTATTATGTTTTTACCTTCAAAATATATATTTCCTTCAAACTTAGTTAGATTTGCGATTGCTTTTCCTAATGTAGATTTGCCGGAGCCTGACTCTCCCACCAAGCCTATAGTGGTATTTTTGTAAATATTAAGCGAAGTATCTTTTACAGCATGGAATCTATTTTTTTTAAAAAAATTAATGCTTGGTATGTCGTAATAAACATCTAAATTTTGTATTTCTAGAAAAGGAGCTTCTTCTGAATTAATGTCTTCTTTAGGCTGAGGTTCTGCGCTTAAAAGTTTTTGCGTATAAGAGTGTTTGGGGTTCTCAAATACATTACTTGTATCACCACTTTCAACTATATTCCCATTTTGCATAACACAAACTTGATCTGAAAACTCTTTAACCAATCCAAGGTCATGAGTTATAAATAAGATCGACATTCCTAGATCTCTTTTTAGTTTAGACATCAAGTCCAATATTTGCGCTTGAATTGTTACATCTAACGCAGTTGTTGGCTCATCAGCAATTAGTAATTGCGGTTTATTAACCAAAGCCATTGCGATCATAATCCTCTGTCTTTGCCCACCTGAAAGCTCGTGTGGGTAAGCTTTAAAGCGCCTTTCCGCATCATCAATCTCAACTAAATTCATAAGCTTGATTGCCTCATCTTTAGCTTCTTGTTTTGTGGCCTTGGTATGCAAAAGAACTGACTCTGTTATTTGGTCTCCAACTCTATGATATGGATTTAAAGAAGTCATAGGTTCTTGGAATACCATGGAAATTATATTTCCTCTTATAGATAACAAATCTTTTTTTGAAGCATTAATAATTTCTTGATTATTAAATTTAATAGACGATTCTTGTGAATACGATGCTTGAGGTATTGGGAGCAATTGCATAATTGACATTGCTGTAACTGACTTACCAGAACCAGACTCACCTACAAGTGCGAGGGTTTTATTGGTTTCAATATCAAAACTTATTTTATCTACTGCACGAAATGAGCCATCCCGTACTTTAAAATTTATACTTAAGTCTTTTACTTCAACTATATTCTTCATAGTATTTGTTTATATTCTGTTAAAAAATCATCTACCGCTTTTTTTGCTGCTTTTAGTCTTGTCATACTTGCAAAGCCATGGAATAAAGAAGGATAGTGTAATTGTTTCACATAATTATTATTTTCATGTAGTTTAAAGGCATATTCTTCTGCCTCATCAGATAGAGGGTCAAATCCAGCAGTAACTATTATTGTCTTTGGTAATTCCATATCATCTGTATAAAGCATTAAATTAAAGGCCTTGTTGGCATCGTCCTGACTGGTTTTTCTAAATTTTTCCCAAAACCATATCATTGCTTCTTTAGTAAGCAAATATCCACTTTGAAATAATTCAATTGATTGTGAATTACATTTTGGGTCACACATTGGATATATTAAAAATTGGCTATGAACACTAGGTTTTTTATTATCAGCCAGATAATGTGTAACTGATGCTGCCAAATGGGCGCCAGCACTATCACCGCAAAGACTTATATTTTCTATTGCTACGCCCTTCCCAATTAGCCAATCTAAAGCAGTCATTGCTTCTTCTAATGCAAAAGGGAATTTATGCTCAGGAGATAAGCTATATTCTAAGGAATATATTTTAGTTCTAAGCTTCTCAGCAAAGTATGAAACTGTTGGATCGTGGGTTTCAATTGAATTCAATACATACCCCCCGCCATGAAAATATAAAATTACATTTTCATTATCAGTCTTATAAGGTACGTATTCTCTAATTTGGATATTTTCTGATTCGCCAATAAGGTGATCAGTTTTTTTTATATCTTTTTTTGTCTTTGCAGCTATTCTTAACATAACTCTTCTTTCTTCAATTAACTCTCTTATTTCAGGAATTTCATCATCAGAAATTTTATGAATTTCGAATTTAGGCATAAGTGATAAAAATGCCATTGATTGAATATCAAAAATATATTTCCTTTTTATGTCTTTATTAAAAATAAAAAGAATCTTCAATAGCCATACTGGAATTAAAAAAAATATATTTATTAAGAAGTTCCTTGCCATAATTAATTATAAATAAAACTAATGCTTCACTTTGTATTTTTTGAAGTTTATCCTAGATAACAATGAAAAAGATAATATTTATCCTAATTATATTAACAGCTAATAATTTGATCCTTGCTGAACAAAATTCAAAATTTTTTAATGAAATTAAGGAAATACTGCCAGCAAAAGAAGTTTTTAAAATAACTTTTTTGGAAAATAATAAAAATTTAGAAATTAATTGGCATATAGAAGAGGGTTATTACCTTTATTTAAATTCTGTTGGCATAGAAATTGATAAGAATAAAGGCAAGTATAAGATAATAAGTGCCAATTTATATGATCATGAAGATGAGTTTTTTGGAAAGACTAAGATTATTAGAAATAAATTAAAAATCTCTATAAATAATCTAGAAATAAGTGATAATAAGGACATAAATATATATTATCAAGGTTGTTCAGATAAAGGCTTTTGTTACCCTGTTCAAAACTTAAAAATTTAATAAAATCGTTTAAATTCATCTAATTTCTGTTAAAATCAATCAAATGAAAATATTAGTATTAAATGGTCCAAATCTTAATCTTCTAGGTATTAGAGAGGAAGATGTCTATGGATCAGAAACACTTGAAGAAATAGAATTAAAGCTTAAAAAAATTGTTGAGGAATCAGAGTGTGAACTAAACTTTTTTCAAAGCAATGCTGAGCATGAGCTTATTGAAGCCATTCATGATGCATATAAATCTAATACTAATAAAATTATATTTAATCCTGCTGGATATACGCATACTAGTGTCGCACTTAGAGATGCTCTCTTAGCAGTTAAGATTCCTTTTTTTGAAGTTCACATCTCAGACATTGAATCAAGAGAAGATTTTAGACAAAAATCATACTTCTCTGATATTGCTAAAAAAGTATTTAGTGGTCATGGTACAGATGGTTACACCCTTGCTTTAAAAGAAGCTATAAAAGATAAATAGGAAATAATATGGACATAAGAAAAATTAAAACTTTAATAGAGATGCTTGAAGATTCTAACCTTAAAGAAATTGAGGTTAGTCAAGGAAATGAATCAGTAAGAATTTCTAAAGCTGATAATAAAATAGCTACAATTGAGACAAATCAGGTTTCTCAAAAAGATATCTCAGAAAATAGTTAAGTTTTAGAAAATTAAAATGAGTTCTAACTATAAGCCCCAATTGATTGAAAAAACCATTCAAGATAAATGGGATAAAGAAGAAAGATTTCTCGCTAAGATAGATGATAGAGAAAAATTTTATTGTTTATCTATGTTCCCCTACCCCTCTGGAAAGCTTCATATGGGTCATGTAAGAAATTACACAATTGGTGATGTAATCTCAAGATACAAAAGAATGAATGATTTTAATGTTTTTCAACCAATGGGCTGGGATGCTTTTGGATTACCAGCAGAAAATGCAGCAATAGAAAATAAAGTAAATCCAAAAGATTGGACAAATGCAAATATTGATAATATGAAAAAACAACTTAAATCATTAGGTTTAAGCTATGACTGGTCAAAAGAATTACGAACATGTGACCCAAAATACTATAAATGGGAACAGCTAATATTTAAAAAGTTCTATGATGCTGGATTAGTGTATAGAAAAAAATCAATAGTAAATTGGGACCCAGTTGATGAAACAGTTTTAGCAAATGAGCAAGTAATAGATGGAAAAGGATGGAGGTCTGGAGCACAAATTGAGATTAAAGAGATTGATCAATGGTTTATCAAAATAACTGAGTATGCTGAAGAACTCCTTGATTCACTGGATGATTTGGACTGGCCTGAAAATGTAAAGTTAATGCAAAAAAATTGGATTGGAAAATCTAATGGGGCTGAAATTAAATATAAGATTGATGAATCAGATGAATATCTGACAACTTTTTCAACAAGGCCAGATACTATTTTTGGAGTATCTTTTCTTGCTATTTCACCAAATCACCCACTAGCAATTGACCTATCAAAAAAGGATCAAAACATTCTTGAATTTCTTGAAAAATGCAAAGATATAAAAGCAGCTGAAGCAGATATAGCTAAGGCAGAAAAATTAGGAATAGATACTGAAATTAAAGTCATACATCCTCTTACGGGAGAGAAATTACCATTATGGATTGGCAATTTTGTTCTACTTGATTATGGAACAGGTGTAGTTATGGGTGTTCCTGGTCACGATTCACGGGATTATGAATTTGCCACTAAATATGAATTAAATATCAAACAAGTAATTAAGACAAAAGATGATGATCTTCCTATAACTGAAAATGGTATTTTAATTAATTCAGATAAATATGATGGGATGACTTCTGAAGAAGCTTCTAATGGAATAATTAAAGAACTTGTTAAGTTAGATTCTGGAGCGCATTTAATCCAATTTAGATTAAGGGATTGGGGTATAAGCCGACAACGATACTGGGGTTGTCCAATACCTGTAGTCTATGAAAATGGTGTGCCCAAAGTAATTGAAGAAAAAGATATGCCAATAAAGCTTCCTGAACTTGATAAGAATTCTCCACCAATACCTTTAAGCCAAAATAAAGAATTCATAGGTATTAAAGATGGTGTAATAAGAGAAAGTGATACTTTTGATACTTTTATGGATTCTTCTTGGTACCATGCCAGATTCACATCTTCGAATAATGAGGATCAAATCTTTGATGAAAATACTGATTATTGGCTCCCAGTGGATCTTTATATTGGAGGAATTGAACATGCGATTTTACATCTCTTGTACTCTAGATTCTTTCACAAAGCATTAAGAGACATTGGTTTAGTGGAAGGAGATGAACCTTTTAAAAAATTACTTACTCAAGGCATGGTTCTTAAAGATGGTGCAAAGATGTCAAAATCTAAAGGTAATACTGTTGACCCCCAATCTTATATTGAAAAATATGGAGCAGATACAGTAAGACTTTATATGATGTTTACTTCCCCACCAGAACAAAGCCTTGAATGGAGTGAGTCATCAGTTGAGGGTGCATCAAGATTCCTTAAAAAAATCTGGAACTTAGTTAATGGAAGAAAATATAAAAAATTTAATAAAAAACTAGAATTTAATAAAGAAGAAATGTCTGTTAGAAGAAAATCTCATGCGACATTAAAAAAAGTTGAAAATGATTATGAGGTTAGGTTTGCATTTAATACAGCAATTGCAGCAATAATGGAGCTTATAAATTTTATACCTGATGAATATAGAAATGAGGATGCTAGCGATGCTCAAAAATATTGTTTAGATGAGGCAATAATGTTCACATTAAAGATGCTCTCACCGATTTCTCCTCATATTTGTGAACATCTATGGAATGATTTTTATCTAGATGAATCATCCATTGATAAATGGTGGCCCAAGTTCGATGAAAATTTATTAGAAGTAGAGGAATTCGAATTAATTATTCAAGTAAATGGTAAAGTTAGAGGAAAAATAAATATAGATAAAAACATAGAGCAAAAAGAAATTGAATCTTCGGCATTAAATGTTGAGAATGTTAAAAGTCATATCGGTTCTTCAAAAATTAAGAAAGCTATTTATATAAAAGAAAAGCTTATTAATTTTGTAATTTAAATTTCTTCTCATAAGTTTTAATATAATTAATATAATGCAAAAAAAATATTTATTTCTAGTGCCCCTAATTCTGATTTTTGTTCAGGGATGCGGGCTTAATCAATATAAATTAGGGAATATTAGTAATTATGATTTTTCAATTGCGTATGATGAAGGGATTCCTAGAAGTTTAGAAAAAAAAATAAATTCAGTATTTAAGCCAATCTTAAACTCCAATAGCAGAGATAATTATAAGATTAATATAAAAAATTATAAGTTTGATAGGTATGATGTCTATGCCGGACAGGCACTAAGGTCACTGGAAGTTGAAGTTAAATCTTCAATAGAGGTGAGTTTAAATTTAAATGATAAAAACATTAATAAGTCGCTTGTCTCAGTAAAAAGATTTAATTCAAATGAATTAAATCCTTTAGCAGATGAAGAGATGTTAGATTTTATAAGGAATCAGGCTATCGATGATTTGGTCAATCAATTATTTTTGGAGGTAAGTCTAATTGATATGTGAGGCCGCAGCATTAAATAAATATATAGAGAAATCACCAAATATCTTTTTTATTTTTGGTGCTGAGATTGTTCTAAGGAATCATACAAGGGATCAAATCAACAAATTCTTTAAAAAAGATGGTTTTACTGAAAAGAAGATTCTTAATGAAAAAGAATATTCCGATATAGAAAAAACAATTATAGAAAATGCTGGAGGCTCACTATTTGGTTCAAAAACTATAATAGAGATTCTTCATAACAGCGGTAAAATTCCTAAAGAAATTATAAATATCTTTGAGATTCCTAATATAAATCAAATGAACAATATTGTAATTTTAATCCGATCAGGATTAGAAAAAATAAATAAGAATACTAAATGGGTTAAAAAAATGGATGCCTTCTCCCTCTTAGTTGATTGTAAAAAATTAAAATCTTATGAAGAAAAAGTCTGGATTAAAAACCAACTAGAATTTATGGAAGAAGCGCATGCAAAAGACTATACAAATAGAATTGCAGACATATTCTCAGGAAACCTTATAGCTCAAGCTAATGAAATTAATATTCTAAAGCTAACATATTCTAAGGATATTGATAATAAAAAAATTGATGGGGATGGGGCTGAATTTTTACCATATGAGTTAGAAGATAAAATAATAGAATTAAATACAAATTATGCCCTAAGAATTATTAAGTCCATAAAAAAAAATGACGACCATTATGCCCCATTACTTGTTTGGATTCTCGGAAAAATAATAAATACATCTATTAATGCACATCAAAATAAAAATAAAAAAATGAGCTTAGAAAATTCTGGTGTTTGGAATAATAAAATACCAAACTATATGAATTTTATTAAAAAAAATACATTGCAAAAAATAATGCCCCTTCAAAAGAAAATCTATGAACTTGATCTTGCTGCCAAAGGATTAACTGGGATTACAAAAGACCAATTCTGGCAAGAGCTTGATAACATGGTTATTGAATTAACCTCTAGATAAAAAAATTATTCTTAAAAATTTCTTCACATTTTTTAAAAAGCATATTATCCATTTCAAGGTTTGTTTTATAATCAAGTATTTCGCTTACTTGCGCTAATCCTTTGGTAGAGCTGGTGAGCCAAATTGATTTTGCATTTATTAAATCATCTATAGTATATTGTCCTTCCTCAACCCTTATCCCGCTCTCTTTTATCTTTGTTATTAATAGCTCCCTTGTAATACCTGGAAGAATATTATGTGAGAGCGAGGGCGTGTAAACACAATCATTATTTATGAAAAAGATATTTGAGGCGCCGCCTTCAGTTATAAGATCATTTTTATGCATAATAACTTCATCACAACCTTTCTCGCTAGCGAAATTCATACTCATTACATTACCTAATAATGATGTTGATTTGATATCACATCTCTGCCATCTTAAATCTTCACAAAACATAACTTTTAAAGATTTTGGTTTAAAAGCATGTTCAACGATATATCCAAAAGTTTCAGTAGAAATTGACTCTTTGTAAATATGAGATCTAATATCATCAACACCTCTTGATGCTTGATAATAAACATATCCGTCTTTAAAATCGCATTGTTTTATTAAATGCATTATTTCTTCGGATGTCGCATCAATATTGATAGCAATAGATAATGCTTTGCAGCTATTTTTAAGCCTTAAAATATGCTTATCAAAAGCTATTATCTTTAAATTGTAAAATGGGATAACCTCATAAACACTATCTGAAAATGTATATGCTCTGCTCAGAGGGGAAATCTTTATTTTGTCTAGGAAATCAAACTTGCCATTATAAACAGCCTGAATTTGATTCATTTAAGCAATTCCAAATAGACTCATTACCCAAAGTATAAATCTTGACCAAAGTCTTCCAATAAAGCCTTTTGCCTCAACCGTATTTAATGCTACTAGGTCAGCTACTAAAACTACTTCGTTATTACTAATAATTTCTAAAGTACCTATCGTTTGACCTTTCTCAATAGGTGCCTGAATATTGTTCTTAAGGTTATATTTTAATTTAGTATCTTTAAAGCTAATTCTTGGGAGAGTGATTGAGATATCCTCTGCAACTCCCAGACTTACAATGTCATCCCTACCACCCCACACTTTGGCAGTAGTATATTCTGTATTTGCATCTAAATATTTTTGAGTAGCATAAAATCTGAACCCATATTCGAGTAATCGTTGAGTTGAGAGAAATCTTTCATTATCAGAATCGCTTCCAGCAACAACGGTTATCAATCTCATATTCCCACGTTTGGCTGAACCAATTAAACAATAACCAGCAGTGGAAGTATGGCCAGTTTTAACACCGTCAGATGTCTCATCTCGAAAAATTAATTTATTCCTATTTAGTTGTCTAATATTGTTATATGTGAAACTCTTTTCTTTATAAAGCGCATATTCATTTGGAAATTTATTAATAAATTTAGCAGTAAGATTTGCTAAATCTCTTGCGGATGTAGCATGGTTTTCATCAGGCAAACCTGTTGAATTTGAAAAATATGTATCATTCATTCCTAGAGCTCCAGCATATGAATTCATTAAATCTACAAAGCCATCTTCTGTACCTCCAACATATTCAGCTATCGCTACAGATGCATCATTACCAGACTGGATAATAATTCCCTTTAACAAATCTAATATGCTGACTTTTTTACCCGCCTCTATAAACATTTTTGAGCCTTCCATTTTCCAAGCTTTTTCACTGATAAGAACCTGATCATCTAAGCTAATAAGCCCATTTTGAATTTGGTCTGCTACCACATAACCCGTCATAACCTTTGTCATACTAGCTGGTTCAATTAATTCACTAGAATTAAATTCAGCTATAACGGTATTAGTATTAGGCTCAATTAAAATATAACTCTTAAGATCTAACTCTGGTGCATTTGGAACAAAGCTTTGAGCTAAAATAAAATTAGGTATAAATAGAACTAGTAAAAATATTTTCTTCATTTCTTAAACTCTTCTGATAAATAATACACTGCCATTGCATAAACATCACTAATATTATATCTAGCAATTGCTCGGAAGTTGTCATCCCCAATAAAATGTAAATCTTCTCCATTTTCATTAAAAGTCAATGGGATAAATTGTGTTAGGGATTGATGAGGTTTATAAAATTTTCTTACATTATTTGGAAAAGTTTGAACTACAATCTTACCCTCTTTTTTCCACCCATGTCTTTTTAAATAATTAGCAATACTGCCTATGGCATCGTCTATGGAATTAAATAAATCGATATATCCATCCCCATCATAATCAATTGCATATGCTCTATAACTAGATGAAATGAATTGAGAATAACCCATAGCACCAGCATAAGATCCCTTAATTTTTAAAATATCAAGATTATTTTCTCTTGTTAAAAGAAAAAGTTGTATTAACTCGCTTCTGAAAAATTTTGACCTTCTAGGATCATCAAAGCCAAGAGTGGTTAGACTATCTATTACCCTATAACCCCCCATATTATTTCCAAAATTTGTCTCTACTCCAAGGATGGCAGTTATTATCTCCTTAGGCACTCCAAATTCTTTTTCAGCTCTTTCCAAGGTATCAATGTTCTTTTTTATAAATTTTTTTCCATCTACAATTCTTTTGTTCTTTAAAAAAATTGCCCTATAGTCATCCCATGTTTTTGTTTTCTCAGCTGGTTTTGCAACAGAATTAAGAGCTGTTCTTCTTTTTTTTGCATCTTTTAATACTTCTAAAACATATGCCCTTTCAAACCCATGTTTTGTAACAAGTTCATCTATAACTTTTTCACTGTCTTTATGATTTGAGTAATCAGCAAATATAGATAAATTAAATATTAAAGTTATAAATAATAATATTTTCATTTTTGCATTAATTTTTTATGTGTTGCCATAGAGATTATAATTCCAAAAGCTATGTAAAATGATAACAAAGATGAGCCACCTTTGCTTATAAAAGGTAGTGGCATTCCTACAACTGGAATTATTCCTACAACCATAGCTAAATTAATAAATATTGTTGAAATAAATAAAAGGCTTAACCCTCCTATTGTAAGCCTACAAAACCTATCTCTAGCATTTAAAGCTAAATATAAACACCTGAATAAAATGAAGAAAAATACTAATAACAAAATACAAACCCCTATAAAACCAAATTCTTCAGCTATTACTGAAAAAATAAAATCTGTTTCAGTTTCAGGTAAAAAATCTAAATGGGCTTGAGAGCCTTGTTGATAACCCTTGCCTTGAATTCCTCCTGAACCTATAGCTATTTTTGACTGAGTTATATTCCAGCCAGAGCCATAAGGGTCTGCTGATGGATCCAGTAAAGTTAAAACTCTTTGTCTTTGAAATGGCATTAAAAGATTATTCCAAATGAAAGGCAAAGATAATATAAAAATTCCAAAAGAAACTCCGATGAATCTCCAACTTAATCCTGCAAGAAATAAAATATAAACCCCAGCAATAAAAATAACTAAACTTGTTCCCAGATCTGGCTGTATTCTTACTAAATTTACAACAAAGAAAATTAAGATTAATGCAATAAATGTATGAGATAAGTTAATTGGAAGAGTTTTATCATATAAATATGCTGCCAAGAAAACTGGCAACGATATCTTTATTACTTCTGATGATTGAAGTGTAAATAATCCTAAGTCTAACCATCTCTTAGCACCATTAACCTCTTTGCCTATTAGGAGAGTTAAAATGACCAATAAAATTGATAATACTAAAAATATTAAAGAATTATTTTTATAAAAATCTGGGTCTGGTTGACTTAATGCAAACATCAAAATTAAACCAAAAATTACAAAGAAAGATTGTTTAAATGTTGTTTCAAAATTTTCTTGCGATGCGCTATATAAAAATACCAACCCCATTATTGATAGCAGAGTTATAGCAATAAATAGATATTGATCAAAATAAATTTTTGATTTAAATAATTTATTCATTCTTTTAAAAGATTGTTTAAAACTGCTATTGCGACAGGTCCTGCAACAGAACCCCCGCTTTCGCCATTCTCTATTACAACGCTTACAGCATATTTAGGATTAGGCATTGGACCAAAAGCAACAATTATTGCATGGTCTCTCTGTTCCTCAACCTCTCTAATTATTTTATAATCTTCTTTAGTTTCAGTGCTGACTAATTCAACTGTTCCTGATTTTGCTGCAATAGTGAAATCTCTTAATTGTCTTAATCTTTTTGCTGTGCCTTTAGGACTTTCTATAACGCCAATCATACTTTGATGAATTTTTTCCCAATCATTATCATTTATATTGATTGAAATTAAATTATTCTTTTCGGTTCCTTCACCATCTTGAACAAAAGAAAATTCATTTAATGTTCCTTTATTAGCCAAGAGTGCGGCATAGTATGCTAATTGAAGTGGGGTAGCACTCATATAGCCCTGCCCAACTCCTAAATTAACAGTATCACCTTTGGCCCAACCAAAATTTAGATTATTCATTTTCCATTTTGGGTTAGGAAGAAGGCCTTTATCTGGCAAAAAACAATCAACACAAATGTTTTTCCCAAACCCGAAATTTGATAAAAACCCAATGAGCTCATTGATGTCTGACTTATAGGCCAATGAGAAGAAAAAAGTATTTGAACTTTCTATAATCGCATTATTAAGATTTATATTTCCATGTCCACCTTTTTTCCATCCTCTAAAAATTCTCTCATCCTCAGGAAGAATAAAGAACCCTGGATCATTGATGAAATAATCCCAATTAATGATCTTACTTTCTAGACCATAAAGACCTATTGCTGGTTTAATTGTAGAAGCAGGAGAATATCTTCCTTGGGCAGCCCTATCAAAAAAAGGTTTATTTTTATCATTTAATAATTTCTGAAATTCTTTATTTGAAAGGCCATTTGCAATTTTATTTACTGAAAATGATGGAGAGCTTAAATAACTTACAATTGCGCCATTTCTAATATCTACAGCAACTACGGCCCCCCTTCTATTATTTAATTGTTTATAAGCTACTTTTTGAGTTTCTAGATCTAAAGAGGTATAAATATTTTTACCATCTAATTCTTGAACTTCTTCTATTTCTCTTAATAGCTTTCCTGAAGCATCAACTTCATATATTTTTTTTCCAAAAGATCCTCGCAAATCACTATCATATACACTTTCTAATCCAGTTTGCCCTATCAGATGGCCATTTGAATATTTAAAGATCGTTTCCTTTGGTTGAAGTTCTTGTTCAAATAAAATCTCTTCAAGTTTGTTATCATCAATATTTCCAACATAACCAACCGAATGCGAAAATAGATTTGGATATAAATTTTCTCGTACATATCTTTCATCAATAAGTACTCCTGGGAATCGATGCTGTCTAATTTCAAATTTAGCTATTTCCTCTATAGTTAAATTTCTTTTTATAATTAATTCTCTATTTAATTTAGCCCTACTTTGATAATTCTTATTTACATAATCGATATCTTCATCTGACAAGCTAACTATTGGTTGAATTTGATCTAAAAGACTGTCAAGGTCATCTATCTGAGATGGAGAGATTATTAAGTTATAACTAGGAACATTATTTACCAGGATTTTTCCATTTCTATCAAAAATTATCCCCCTTCTTGGCTGTACCAATATTTCTCTTGTTTTGTTCTCTAAGGCTGCAATCTCATAGTCTGTATAACTGGAAACTTGAAGAGAAAAAGTTTTATATAAAAAATATAAAAATAGTAGTCCAAAAAAGGTATAAATTATAATTAATCGATTAAAAAAATTTTTCTTTTCTGAAACTGTTCTATTTAAATCAATCATTTGTGATAAGGCATATTATTTATTATTGTATGGGCTCTATAAATCTGTTCAACCATTATTAATCTAAATAGCTTATGAGGAAAAGTAAATAAAGATGCGGATAATATCTGATTAGATCTGTTTAAGATATCTGAAGATAAGCCAAATGATCCTCCAATGATAAAGGAAATATTATTATTAATTTCTCTATTCTTGAAGATTAATTTGCTAAAAGCCTCACTACTAATTTGCTCTCCGTTGCTATCCCAAGCAATTACAAAATCTTTATCAGAAATCTTTGAATTTATAAGTTGTGATTCTTTCTTAATAACTTCCTTAAGTGAATAATTAGG
>CACDCN010000005.1 GCA_902551185.1 uncultured SAR86 cluster bacterium
TATGGTTTATATCCAATTTTTGCAATTTATATTTTTAGGTCACTTGTTCACTTCCTAGCAGAAAATTCTGGCCTTGTTGGTATTGCATCAATCAAAGAGCTCCCAATACTTAATGGTTTAGACCCTAACCAGCTGGTTTACTTATTTGCATCGTTATGGGGCGCTACACAAGTATCATTAACATTAATTTTATTAATATTATTTATCAAATATAAAAACCTTATACCGCTTATATATTTGATATGTCTTTTAGATCACTGTTTTAGATTAATTTCTGGTTCACTTCATCCCTTAGCCGAAGATTATTATATAAATACACCACCAGGCGTTATTGCTAATATACCAATACTAATATACTTTATATTAATGTTTTATTTATCATTAAAGGGAAAGGCTCAAAATGATTGATTTCTACTTTTCTTACAGAAGTCCTTATTCGTATTTAATTCTTCCTAGAATGTTAAAACTTAAAAATGAATACAATCTAGATATAAACTTCAAAATTGTATATCCCATTGCTATAAGATTTCCTGAGTTTTTTGAAAGAAGAAATATCCTATATTTTTTATCAGTTATGTTTGATATTAAAAGAAAAGCAAAAAAATTAAACATGCCTTTAACGTTGCCATTAAAACCTGATCCCATAAGACAAAATACCTTTACCGGTAAAATTTCAAATCATCAGCCATACATATTTGATGTATGTCATATGGGTCAACTAATGTCTAATAGAGGTAAAGGAATTGAATTTGCATATGAAATGTCTACTTTAATTTGGAATATTAAAAATTGGAATAATGATGACAGGTTAACAAAACTCTTAGCAGAACTTGGGGAAGATTTATCAGAGGTAAGAGAATCCATAAAAATAAACGAAAGACAATTAATAGAAGAAATTGAACTCAACCAAGAAGATCAGAAAGAAGCAGGACATCATGGAGTTCCATTAAATGTTTATAAGGGTAAATATTATTTCGGTCAAGATAATCCATTTGAAAACTTAATAAAAGAACTCATCAATGATGGAGTTATAAAAGATTTTTTATGAAAGTTTTAAGAACTCCAGATAAATATTTTAAAAATATTAAGGATTATCCATTTAAACCAATATATACAAATATAAATTCTGATGACGGAACTGAATTAAGAATTCATCATATAGATGAAGGTCCAAGAAATGGCCCTATTCTTCTTGCAATGCATGGTCAACCAGTTTGGAGTTATCTATATTCACGAATGATACCAATATTAAATCAATCAGGAATAAGGGTTATAGCACCAGATTTAATAGGTTATGGTAAATCAGACAAGCCTGCATCAAGACAAGATTATAGTTATCAGAATCAAGTAAATTGGATGAATAGTTGGTTGGTTAAAAATGATTTATCAAATCTCACCTTTTTTGGTCAAGATTGGGGTGGTTTAATAGGACTTCGAATGATATCTGATAATCCATATAGGTTTAATAAGGTTTCTATAGGTAATACTGGATTGCCCTACATGCCAAATACACCAAAAGAGATAATAGAAGAAGTCAAAAAATTTAGAAGCTCTAAGATAAAACTTACTCCTTTAAGTATGTCAAAAGAAGTCAGAAAAATGGATTCAGGTAAAACTCATCCAGCATTAAAATTTATGTATTGGCAAAAATTTTGTTGGGATACTAAAAATTTACCAGTAGGATTATTAAATTCAACAATGATGGAAGGAAAGCCAAGGAATGAAATTAGAAATCATTATATTTTTCATAAATTAGGGTTATCAAAAATATCACCATATATGAGTAATTTAATGAAAGCCTACGAAGCACCCTATCCATCGCCTAAGTACAAAATGGGTTGTAGGGCCATGCCAAGTCATGTTCCAATTATTCCAGATCAATCATTAGATGCTCAAAAAAAAGCCAGAGAATTTTTTAATAAAACAGATAAACCATTTTTATCTGTATTTGCTGGTGATGATCCTGTAACTAATGCTATGGAACAAGACGTATTAAAGATGGTACCTAATGCAATAAGCGCCCCTAATATTGGTGGTGGTCATTTTTATCAATGGACTAAACCTAAAGAGTTGTCTAAGGTATTAAGTGATTTTATTAAACAATAACTATGATAGAACTATATACAGCACCAACACCTAATGGACATAAAGTTTCCTGCACTCTCGAAGCTATGGAACTAGAATATACTGCTATTCTTGTAAATCTTAGTGAAGGCGATCAACACAAACCAAATTTTTTAAAAATAAGTCCAAATGGAAGAATACCTGCAATTATAGATAAATCGAATAATAATCTTCATATGTTCGAGTCAGGAGCAATAATGATCTACCTTGCCGAGAAAACAGGAAAACTAATATCTGATGATCCATCTAAAAAAGCAAAAATATTAGAATGGTTGATGTTTCAAATGGGTGGAGTTGGTCCAATGATGGGACAAGCAAATGTTTTCTTTAGATATTTTCCTGAAAAGATTCAACCAGCGATTGATAGATACCAAAATGAATCTAGGCGTTTGTTTGAGGTACTTGATAAACATCTTATGAAAAATGAATGGTTGGCTGGTGATTATTCAATAGCAGATATTGCAAATTGGTGTTGGGTTAGAACTCATAATTGGTCTGGCGTATCTACAGATGGTCTAGATAATTTAGAAAGATGGAAAAATGCAATGTATGATCAACCAGGAATGAAAGAAGGTATTAAAGTTCCAATACCTGTAGAAAATCTATTAAAAGATAAAGATAAAGCTGAAGAATTTGTAAAAAATTCATCAAAAATCGTAAAAAAATAAGGAGTCTGTGATGATAAAACTATATTTAACACCAAATACAAGAGCTGGTAGAGTGGCCTGGCTCCTTGAAGAATTAAATATGGAATATGAATTAGAAATATTACCATTTACAAAAGAAGGCCTTAAGTCACCAGAACATAGAGCAAGACATGCTCTTGGAAGAGTCCCTGTAATAGAAGATGGAGATATTTCAATTTTTGAATCAGGCGCAATAATTCAATACATACTGGATAAATATGATGATAAAGGTTTGAAACCAGCTGTTGAATCTGATGACTACCCCTACTATCTTCAATGGTTTCATTATTGTGAAGGTATGGTTATGCCGCCAATGAATCAAATTGTAGTTCAAACAGTTTTATTACCACCTGATAGACGTGATGAAGCTGTTTTGAATCAAGCAACCAACTTATTATCTAAAGCATTAAAACCTGTAAATGAATTTCTAGATGGAAAAGATTATTTAATAGGAGATTTTTCTGCTGCTGATTGTATGTTAGGTCATTCATGTTTTATGGCTAATAGGTTTGGTACTGTAAGTGATGAAATGAAGAATATAAAAAAATATATATCAAATATTGAATCTAGACCTGCGTTTAAAAAAGCAATTACTTTAGGAGCTGGTGGTCCTGGAGACGCATTAGGACAATAAATGTCTGTACCAATAAAAGTATTTGGGAATGTGGGTTCTCCATATACTCAAAAAATTTTAGCTTTATTAAGATATAGGAATATACCCTATACCGTGTCTTGGGGTGATGTTATTCATAACTTATCACTTTTAAATATAGATCCTCCAAAACCTGTCTTATTACCAACAATGATATTTGGTAGTGGTGATGATAAGAATATCGCTAAAACTGATACAACACCAATTATCAGAGAGCTAGAAGATATATACGAAAGTAAGTCTGTAATACCTAATACGCCATCGATAAAATTTTTGAATTATCTTCTTGAAGACTTTGCAGATGAATGGACTACAAAATATATGTTCCATTATCGATGGCATTTCAATGAAGATGCAGAAAATGCAAAGAAAATGCTTGTGCTGCAACACAAATCAAATATTCCTGATGATGTTATTAATGAATTTGCAGATGTTATTGCAGATAGACAAATAAATAGATTATGGGTTGTGGGATCAAATGATGATACAGCTGAATTAATAGATAAGAGCTATAAAAGATTTTTAACTTTAATGGAAAAACATTTATCTATTAACCCATTTATGTTCGGTATGCGCCCTTCTTCTGCTGATTTTGGTTTGTATGGACAATTAACACAATTAGTAGGTTTTGATCCAACACCAAGAAACATTGCTTACAAACAATCGCCTAGATGTGTTTCATGGGTAAATATAATGTCAGATTTATCTGGGTTACATAATAAAGGAGGAGTGGGTGAATTTTTTGGAGTTGAGAGTAAATCTGATAATGATAATGAATTAAATTATTTTGATAATAATGATCACGGTTGGAACACATTAGAAAATTTACCTAAAACATTACATAAAATTTTTTCTGAAGTTGGAAGAGTTTATATTCCTTGCTTAATTGCTAATAACAAAGCTTATGAAAACAAAGAGGATGTATGGGAAATAGAGATTGATAATTCATCATGGAAACAAAAAACATTTCCTTATCAATCTAAATGCTTGGGTTGGATTAAACAAGAGTTCAATAGTTTATCGTCTGATGATAAATCTGAAATTAAAAACTATCTAAACGGAACTGGTTGTGAATTAATCCTTGATTAATTTTTCTGATCTATAGTGATAAAAAAATAAAATAGTAGAAAGTGCTGTTAAAAGATGCCAATAACCATGAGCTTGAAAAATAGTATCTGGATTACATGATTCATTGTCAGGAACCCCAGTTAACCAAATAGCAAACGCACTTAGATAAGCTATCATTCCCATAAAATACCATCTATAAGTTCTAACACCTTCAGGTTTTTTATTAGCTAATAACCCAGGCAACCAAAAGAAAATAATCCACCAATAATCATTAAAATTTTCATAGACTTCTATTGGTGATGTGCCAAATAACATTAAAACAAGAAATCCTACGAATCCTGATATAAATCTCATGTTTGGCGACCAAAATTTATATAAGAATTCAGAAATAACCCAAAGCCCTATTGAAACTCCAAATAAACTTAAACCTATACCCATTCCATCACCGAATAGTCCTCGCATGACAGCGTAAAAAATTACTATTCCTGTATAAGTTTTTAATAGTGTTGCTACAGTCCAATTAGACATCTTATAAATGTTATATAACCATGGAAGAATGATATACATAACCATGCTTAAATTATCTGCCCAACCACCCCATTCTGTGTTTGTTCCATGCATGAGCATTGAACCAGGTCCAAGCCATACTACTGCAACACCATATAAAATTGTTATGTGATTTAAGCCTGAAAATTCATTAAAAGAGGTTTCATTAGACAATTTATATAATATAAATAATCCAGCAATCATAAACCCTAAGTTGCTTAATGTATTAACAGGCTCCCTAAATGGGCCGCCACTTATTCTTTCACACCAGCGCGAAGCCTCACCAATAAAGGCTATTGAATCGATAGATTGGATAAGTTGGTAATAACTTAAAACATAGAAGATTATTAAAAAAAGTACACTTACTATAAGAGTAATTTTAAAAGCATTTTCTTTTATAAATATATTATTCAATTAACTTTATTAAAATAAATTTGTTCGTCTTTATGATTTTATAATATTTATGGGTAAATGTTTATAAAGCTGAATCTAATTCTGGTAAAGCTGTAAATAAATCAGCTACCAATCCATAATCTGCTACTTGAAAAATTGGTGCATCTTCATCTTTATTGATAGCAACAATAACCTTTGAATCTTTCATACCAGCAAGATGTTGAATTGCTCCTGAAATACCAACTGCTATATATAAATCTGGTGCAACGATTTTACCAGTTTGCCCAACTTGGTAATCATTTGGAACAAAGCCGGCATCAACTGCAGCTCTTGATGCGCCAACAGCAGCTCCTAATTTATCAGCAATAGAATCAAGTAAATGGAAATTATCTCCCGATTGCATCCCTCTTCCACCAGATATAACAATATTTGCAGATGTTAACTCTGGCCTATCACTTTTAGCTAATTCTTCAGATACAAACTTACTAATTCCAGGAGAAGGTTTTCCATCAATAGTCTCAACCTCAACACCAGAATTATTTTGTGTTGCTGGATCAAATGCTGTTGACCTGACTGTAATTACTTTAACTGTATCATTTGATTTAACTGTCGCAATACAACTTCCAGCATATATAGGTCTTTTAAATGTATCATCAGACTCAATAGATATAATGTCTGATATTTGTTGAGTATCTAGCTTTGCGGCTATACGAGGCATTAAATTTTTTCCAAAAGTTGTTGCAGGTGCAAGTATATGACTATAGCCACCTGAGAGATCTTCAATAATATCTGATAAATCCTCAGCTACTGAGTTTGCATAAGTCTCAGCATCACATTTAATTACTTTATTTACACCATCTAATGATTGTGATTCTTCTACTACATTATCAATGTTAAAACCTATAACCAGTAAGTTAACTTCCCCAGTTAATCTTGTTGCAGCAGATACTGTATTTAATGTTGCTCCTTTAAGATTATTATTATCATGTTCTGCAATTACTAAAATGCTCATTCGATCACCTTTGCTTCATTTTTTAATTTATCAACTAACTCTTCTACAGTTTCAACAATAACACCAGCTTCTCTGGATGGTGGTAATTCAACAGAGATTAATTCAGTTCTTGGGTTTGCATCAACTCCAGTATCATTTAATGAAATAACATTAAGTTCTTTTTTCTTTGCCTTCATTATGTTTGGCAATGACGCATATCTAGGTTCATTTAATCTTAAATCAGTAGTAATAATTGCTGGTATGGTTAATTCTAATGTTTGAAGACCGCCATCAATTTCTCTAGTAACTTGTACTGATGATGATTCTAATTTAACTTCTGAAGCATTCGTGGCCTGAGGATAATCAAGTAACGCTCCTAACATCTGACCAGTTTGATTGTTGTCTCCATCTATTGCTTGTTTACCAAGAATAATTAAGTCTGGTTTTTCGTCATCAACAATTTTTTGTAGTACTTTTGCTATTGCTAAAGGCTCTAATAATGATCCTGTCTCAACTAATGTTGCTCTATCTGCCCCAAGAGCAAGAGCCGTTCTTAGTTGTTCTTGAGAATCTCCTTTTCCGACTGAAACCGCAATAACTTCAGATGCCTGACCAGCTTCTTTTAATTTAACTGCTTCTTCGAGTGCTATTTCACAAAATGGATTAACAGCCATTTTTACATTATTCAGATCAACATCTGTATTATCAGAAAGAGGTCTTACTTTAACGTTATAATCTACAACCCTCTTGATTGGAACTAAAATTTTCATATCTATAATTTATATAAATGGTAGTTATAAGAGGCTATAATTGTAATGTATTTATTTAGATAATTACAATATAAAAATATCTTATGCACAGAGAAACTATGGAGTACGACGTTGTAATTGTTGGCGGTGGTCCATCAGGTCTAGCTGCGGCAATTAAACTTGGTCAATTAAATAGAGAGCATAATGCTAATCTAGAAATATGTCTTCTTGAAAAAGGTTCAGAAATTGGTGCTCATATCCTTTCAGGAAATGTATTTCAGCCAAATGCATTAGATGAGCTTATTCCTGATTGGCATACTCTAGGCGCACCATTAAATACACCTGTAAAAAAAGATAAATTATTTTTTCTTTTAAAAAATATAGGTATACCCATTCCAACATTTGTAATGCCGCCAATGAATAACCATGGTAATTATGTAATTAGTTTAGGTAATTTGTGTAGATGGCTGGGGCAACAAGCCGAGAACCTTGGTATTGAAATATTTCCTGGCTTTCCTGCAAGTAAACTTTTATTTGAAAATGATAAAGTTGTTGGGGTTCAAACAGGTGATATGGGAATATCAGAATCAGGTGAATTAAAGCCAGGGCATGAACCTGGTATTGAAATAAGAGCAAAATATACAATTTTAGGTGAAGGTTGCAGAGGACATCTAGGGAAGCAGATTATTAATAAATACAACTTAAGTGAAGGAAAAGACCCGCAACACTATGGAATTGGATTTAAAGAAGTTTGGAAATTAGATAAAAATTTATATGAGCCTGGCTTAGTTATTCACACCAATGGCTGGCCAACATCATTTGATACAGCGTCTGGCTCTTATTTTTATCATGGCGAAAATGATGAGGCCTATATAGGATATGTTGTTCCCTTAGATTATAAAAATCCTCACCTTAGTCCTTTTGATGAATTTCAAATGTGGAAGACTCATCCATCAATAAAAAAATATCTTAAAGGTGGAGAAAGAATTTCATATGGAGCAAGAGCATTGATAAAAGGTGGGCTCCAGTCATTACCAAAAATGGAATTTCCTGGTGGATTGCTAGTTGGAGATAATGCTGGAACTCTTAATTTTTCTAAAATTAAAGGATCCCATACAGCCATGAAATCAGGCATATTGGCCGGCGAACATATATTTAATTCTTTACAAAATAATGTAACTAAAACATTTGATGTAATAATTAATAATTCATGGATTTATGATGAGCTATATAAATCTAGAAATTTTGGACCTATATTTCATAAATTTGGTGCTTTTCTTGGAGCAGCACTTAATGCAATTGATCAGTTTATTTTTAGAGGTAATTTACCCTTAACTCTCAATCATCCTACTCCAGATTATGCATGCATGAAAGAGTCTAATAAAATGCCAAAAATAGATTATCCTAAACCTGATGGAATTTACTCATTTGATAAATTATCTTCTGTTTATCTGTCTAACACTAATCACGAAGAAGATCAGCCCTGTCATCTTCAATTAAATGATTCATCTATACCTATTAGTATAAATTTACCTATGTATGATGAACCTGCTCAAAGATATTGTCCTGCAGGTGTGTATGAAGTTGTCGAGAAGGATAATGAGCATAAATTTGTTATTAATGGTCAAAACTGTGTTCATTGTAAAACTTGCGACATCAAAGACCCTTCTCAAAATATTAACTGGGTTACGCCTGAAGGGCCAGGTGGACCAAACTATCCAAATATGTAATGAATAAAATTAAAATAATATTGATACCTCTTATTTTAATAGTTGTTGCTTGCACTTCAAATAATGAAGATGAAAATAAAACATTTGATTCCTTTTTAAAAAACGAATGGCAAAAAACTCTTAGAGAAAATCCTATATTTGCTACCTATACAGGCGATAAGAGATACAACACTTTAATATCCTCAAATAGCATTGATAGATTTTATGAAGTTAAGATTTCTGAAGAAGAATCAATTAATACATTAAAATCTATTAGCTTTGATAAATTAAATGAGGATAATCAGCTTAATTACAAACTTTATTTATTTGATCTTCAAAACAGTATTAATTTAAAAAATTATCCTACTTACTGTTATAGGCTTAACCAAAGAGGTGGTATTCAAAGTTTTTATGAAACTGGCGATAGATTAGTTTATTCATCAGAACAAGATTATCTTGATTGGTATAAAAGATTAGAACAATTTTCAGAAAACATTAAAAACTCTATTGAGAATAATAAAAAATGTTTAAATGAAGGATTTACACAACCGAAGATAATAACAAATGGTGTTATTTCTCAAATAGATGGAATCCTTAATGTATCAATTGAAAATAATCCGTACTACAAAGTTTTCTCAAAGATAGATAATGAATCATTACAAAACTTAGCCAAAGAATTAATTATCAATAAAATAAATCCGGCCTATAAAGAATTAAATAATTTCTTAAAAAATGAATATCTACCAAATTCAAGGGATTCAATAGGCATCAAGGATGTGCCTAATGGAAATAAGTATTATGAACAGCTTGCTAAAAAGTTTACTACTACTGATCTTACGCCGGACGAAATCCATGAAATAGGTTGGGATGAATTAAGAAGAATTAGATCAGAAATGGAACAAATTATTGAAGACTTAAATTGGAATGGAGATTTTAGTTCATTTTTAAATTATCTTAGAACAGA
This sequence comes from uncultured SAR86 cluster bacterium, assembly GCA_902551185.1. GTDB lineage: Bacteria > Pseudomonadota > Gammaproteobacteria > Magnimaribacterales > D2472 > SAR86A. Next base: position 9,883 of record CACDCN010000005.1, read on the forward strand.
TCCAAAGTTTTATTATGACAATGCAGATGACTTGTTTGATGCATATTTAATAATGTCTAAAACAATTGATCCATTATTGCCTAAAATATTTAAAGTATTCCCGAGAGCTCCATACGGAGTAATACCAATTCCTGAGGAAACTGCGCCCTTTACTACGACTGCTTATTACAATAGACCATCACCAGGTAGGCCTGGATATTTTTATGCAAATCTTTATAAACCAGAATCTAGACCAAAATATGAAATTCCTGTTTTGACGGTGCATGAAGCAGTGCCGGGCCATCATTTCCAAATATCTATAGCACAAGAATTAGAAAACGTTCCTGAATTTAGAAAACATGGTGGAATAACAGCATTTGTTGAGGGATGGGGTTTATATAGTGAAGAGCTTGGAGAGCATATGAATATATATGATGATCCATATGATAAATTTGGGCAACTTACTTACGACATGTGGAGAGCAATTAGGCTGGTTGTTGATACAGGAATACATTACAAAGACTGGACTAGAGATGACGCTATAGATTTATTCCTAAAAAACTCAGCTAAATCTTTATTAGATATAGAAAATGAAGTTGATAGATATATTGCGTGGCCTGGACAGGCTTTGGCATATAAAATTGGTCAGTTAAAAATTCTTGAACTCAGAACTAGAGCAGAAAATCTTCTTGGTGATAAATACGATATTAAAGATTTCCATCATGAAGTATTAAAAAGAGGTTCGCTACCTCTTGAGTTACTTGAGTTTTATATTGATGAATGGATTAATCAGACTTTAAACTCTTAGATCTTCTGCATTTCTCGCTACAGTAAATTACATTATCCCAATCTTTTTTCCATTTTTTTCTCCAAAAAAATGGTTTATTACACACTCGACATATTTTTTTTGGTAAGTGTATTTTTTTAATCAATTTTTCCTATTATGTGATTTATGTTATGACTGGGTATATATAATAAATCTTTATCTATGAATTTATTCTCTAGGGCAAAATTAATTAAATTATAATATGTATTTCTATCTAGAAACCCTTCAATATTATCTCTAACATGAACTATAGGTATTGATGAGCCTTCATAGTTAATTAGTTTAGTTGTGTTTTTATTATTAAGTTGAAAGTCATAGTTTAAATTAGTAATGAATGTTACAAGATCATCCTGTATCAAATAATCAATTATTTTATAAGGAGCAAGTTCAATTTTAACTGGTACTTTTTCTACAGGGGTTACTAAAAAATAATCATTCTTATCTTTTCTAAGAACTGTTGAAAATAAATTTATTAATTTTGTATTCTTGACTGGTGAATTATTGTAAAACCATTCCCCTTCTCTATTTATGAAAAATTCCTGACCATCACATAATTCTGGATTCCATTTATGCACAGGAGGAAATTTTTTATTTTGTCCTTGAAGGTCTTTTGTAATTTTAGAAATACTCATATATAGACCTAATTAATATTAATAATCCGATTGCACATAATATAATCGACATAGCAGAAGATATATATTTATTTGAATAAACATTAAATGTTTTGTTTTTTGATGTAGTAACAACAAAGCTTAAAAAAATAAACCATATAGATGACATAGCTGCAAAATAAATTGGATAAATATAAAAATATATTCCATTTAAATTATCGATAATAATACTAAATAAAGAAACAAAGAATAAAAATGCTTTTATGTTGAAAATATTAGTAATTAAGCCATTTAAAAAACTATTTTTAGATTGATTATTATTTATTTCAGTACTTAGTTGTGAATTACTTACAAACATGGTCATTCCTAAATAAAAAATATATGCGCCTCCAATAAGACTAATAATTAACTTATACAAGTCATTTGATAAAATTATTATGGAAATTCCATTTATTGCTAACAAGCAATGAACATAGATTCCTAAGCCTATTCCAATTGCAGCTTTAATACCTTCAACTCTTCCATGAAGAGAAACCTGTCTTAAGACTATAGCTGTATCAGGCCCTGGACTCGTAAGTGCTATCAAGTGCGCAAGAGCTGACCAAAGAAACATAATTTAATTAGGAATAATAGTTGGTTCAATTTCAAGTGGTATATTAAATACCTCAAAAACTTTAGATTTAATTTGATTAGCATATTCCAATATATTAGTTTGTGAGGTTTCAGAATTAGTAATTAATACTAAAGCATGTTTATCATAAATTTTTATATTATTATCATTAATAAGATCATTTTTAATGAGCTGTATTAATCTTGCTGCACCAACCTTTACATATACAGAATCAATATCCCAAATAATTAATCTATCTAATGAAAAATGATCAGTATTGATTTTATTTTTATCTATAATAGGATTTTTAAAGAAACTTCCAGCATTAGGAACTTCATCTGGATTTGGGAGTATTGAATTTCTTATCTTACAAACAATATCTGATACAGAATCTAAATTCAGAGAATTTGAATCAATTTTATTTTGATATAAGTAGGTTTGAATAGACTTGTAATCTAAATTTAATCTATTTATAGAGTCTGTCTTAAAATCAATATTAAATATTATTAAATTACCTTTTTTTAATGAAGAATCTCTATATGAAAAGTTACATTGTTCTTTCGTTAGAGTTACAAACTTACCTGTTTCATAGTTAAAACAATCTACTTTATTTATAAGATTAGAAACTTCCTGACCATATGCGCCTATATTCTGAATTGGTGCAGCTCCAACTGTGCCTGGTATTAAGGATAAATTTTCAAAACCATAGATATTTTTACTTACCATCTCTTTGACTAAAAAATGCCAATTAATTGATGCTCCAACAGACACAATATTTGTCTCATTTAGATATTTAATATTATTAAATAATGGTTTGATTATAATTCCATCATAATATTCAGGCGGAACTATATTTGTCCCCTCGCCCAAGATAAATACTGGTAATTTTTTATTAGATATAAAAACATGTAAATCATTAAATTCATTTTTATTATTTATTTCTACATAAAATTTACATGATGATTTTATTTGAAGTGAATTTTTTATTTTGTGGTTTTCAAATATATTCATTTATTCTGTAGATATTTACTAGCGGCAATGACATCCTGCTCAGTATCAATTCCATTTGGTATATTTCCATCATAATAAGAAACATAAATACTATAATTATTTTCCAAAAATCTTAATTGTTCTAATTTAAATTCTAGTTCACTTTTTGTAGGCTCTAAATTAACAAGATTATTTAAGATCTTATATGAATAACCATATATACCTATATGCCTCATAGGATTACTAAAATTTCCAACTCTTGCAAAATTTTTTGCATACATGCTGTTATCAGTTTCAACTAACACACAATTGGGATCAGATATATCATCATTGGTTTTGATTTTTGTTGAAACAGTTATTACATCACAATCATTATCATTGAAATCATTTATAACTTGATAAATTAATTCTTTAGGAATAAATGGTTCATCGCCTTGAAGATTTAAAATAAAAGTATCGTCAGGAAGATTTAACTTATTTGCAGCTTCATAGATTCTATCGGTACCAGATATGTGATCTGAAGTCATAATAACATTCGATGATATTTTAAGAATGTTATCTTTTATTTTTTCAGAGTCAGTTGCAACATATGTATTAGATGAAATATTTAGAGCATTTTTAAAAACTCTTTGGATAAGTGTTTCTCCATTTATGTCTATAAGAGGCTTATTCTTAATCCTTGTTGAGCCAATTCTTGATGGTATTAAAATATAAATACTTTCATTCATATTAAGAAATTGATTTTAATTTATCTTCAAGATCATCTATAAATTTATTATTAACATCTGCGTCAATTGTTAAATACCAAATCTTATTATTATCAAAGTCTTTGCATTTAGATGCATCTTTTTCAGTCATAATAATTGGGAGATGATCTAAATAAAAAATATCATTTGATGAGAAATTATGATGATCTGGGTATGGATGTCTAATGATATCAAATCCTAATTTATCCAATAGATCAAAAAACCTTCCTGGGTTGCCCAATCCAGCAACAGCATGAACTTGGTTATGCATAGGCCAATCTTCAACACTGTATGATTTGCCTGATTTTAAATGAACAAATTTAGAAGGAATTATATTCATTAAATATTCATTATCTTTGGTTGGTCCGCTATTATTAACAACAAAATCAACTGTTTTTAATCTTGATTTAGATTCTCTCAAAGGACCAGCCGGGAAAGTTAAATTGTTTCCCAATCTTCTTTTTCCATCAATTACATTAATTTCAATATCTCTTCCCATTTTATAATGCTGAAGCCCGTCATCAGAAATTATTACATCACAATCATGGTTAGCTATTAATTTCTTTACGGCTCTTACTCTATTTTTATCTATATAAAAGGGTATATTTAATTTAGCTAATATTTGAGCCTCATCTCCTGTTTCTTTAACAGATGTATTCTCATTTACTCGTAAGGTTTCTTTAAAACTTCCACCATAGCCTCTGCTTACTATTCCAGGTCGATATCCTTTATCTATTAATTTTGTTGCAATATATTTAACCAATGGAGTTTTTCCAGTACCGCCAATAGTTAAATTGCCAACAACTATTACCGGTATATCTGGTTTAAATAATTTAACTTTATTTTTAATATATTTTCTTCTTCTTCTATTAGTTAAATATGAAAATAATAATGAAAATGGATATAGCAGATACAGCCATATACTTTTTTTATACCAACTATCTACAACAAAACTTGTTGAAACCTCATCTTCATATTCAGGTAAGAATAATTGAGTAGTTGTTGATTTTTTCTTTTCAACTTGAGGAGAGTCTTCAAATTTATTTTTATACAACGAATAATATATAGATTTATTATCTAATAATTCACTATGGGATCCTGATTCAACTATTTCGCCATTATCTAAAACTATTATTTTTGATGCATTTTCTATAGTAGATAATCTATGTGCTATTACTATAGTTGTCCTATTTGTAATTAATTTTTCTAACGCTTCCTGTACGATCAATTCAGATTCTGTATCTAATGCTGAGGTAGCTTCATCTAAAATGATTATAGGTGAATCTTTATAAAATGCTCTTGCTATTGCTAATCGTTGTCTTTGACCTCCTGATAAAAGAACGCCATCATCACCAATTTCTGACTCAAAGCCTTCTGGTAGATTCTGTATAAACTCATCGCAACCTGACAACTTTGAAGATTCTTTGAGTTTTTCAACATCTATAGAATCATCTCCATAAGCAATATTTTTTGCGATAGTATCATTAAATAAGGACGGTGATTGATTAACAATAGATATCGAAGCTCTTAAATGATTTAAAGAAAAATCTGATATTGGAATATTATCAATTAATATTTCACCAGAGGTATGGTTATAAAATCTAGGAATTAAATTTGCAATAGTTGATTTGCCTGAACCAGATTTGCCAACTATTGCCACTGTTTCATTTTTATTTATTGAAAAATTAATATCATTTAATATTTGATTTCCAGTTTCATATGAAAAGTTAATATCTTTAAATTCTATACTTCCACTAATCTTACTTTCATTTTCACCAGTATCTTGTTCTATTTCTTGATCTAGTTGATTAAATATTTCATTAGCTGCTGCTAATCCCTTTTGTACAATAATATTTATATTTGATAATTGTCTTATAGGTTTTGCCATTAAACCAGCAGCTGTAAAAAATGCTACAAATGTTTCAGCATCTAATGAAATTCCTAATTTAGCACCTAATGCAAAGTAAGCGACAATTGATAATGAAATTGATACAAGTACTTGAATAATTGGTGTTGCCATATTCCCAGTTGCTTCAAGTTTAAGGTTTTGATTTTTATTTGAAGCATTAGCAATTAAAAATCTTGAATTTTCATATTCTTGTGCGTTAAAACTTTTAATTTCAACATGGCCATCAACTGCTTCAGATGCTATATGTGTAACATCTCCCATAGCAGTTTGTATTTTAGTTGCTAACTTTTTAAGTCTTTTTCCAGCCACATAAACTATTAAGGCAATTAATGGCGCTGTGCCAATTAGTAATAATGTTAATTTAAAATTTAATATAAGTAGATATACAAATAATCCTATTAAAAGAAATCCTTCTCTTATAAGTGTTTTAACTGCATTAGAGGCAGCACCTGATACTTGAGTTGTTGTAAATGTAATTCTGTTGATTAGTTGTCCAGATTGATTTCCATCAAAATATGATTTAGGAAGATCGTGTAATTTTTTAAATAATTCTTCTCTCAAATCATGAACTATTCCAAAACCTACTTTTGACATAAAGTAATTTCCAATAAAAAAACCTATACCTCTTCCAATTGCAATAAAAATTAAAGACAAGGCTAGTAAAGAATTAAAATTTTGTTCCTCAGAATTTATATAACTAATTATTCTTCTTATCCACTCAACCGCTGCAATATCAGCAAAAGCAAAAGTAATAAAGCCTATAACACTTATAAAAAATGACCATTTATATCTAAAGGTATAACCTAACAGTCTTTTTAAACTTCCTTCTTTCATTTTTCTATCGTTCTAATTTGAACTTCATTAAATCCATGCTTATTTAAAATATCCATTACAGTTATAACCCATAAATGTAATGTTGTTGACTCAGCACTTAATATAAGAGATTTATTATTCTCTAATTCAAATATTGCTTGTTCAAGATCATTTAAATCATCTATATTAAATAATTTATTATTTATAAATACACTACCATCGCTAATGATTATTATTTCGTTAAGTGATTGGACAGTTTTATACTGAAATGATTCAGTTTTTGGTAGCTCTAAAGAAAGGAATTGTGAATCGCCTACTTTTGATGTAACTACAAAAAAAATAACTAATAAAAAAACAATGTCTATTAGAGGTGTTATTTCAATAGAAAATGATGATTTATTGTCTGTAGTAAACTTCATTAGTTAATAATATCTATAAAATCAGAAACTTCTTTCTGTAAGGTGATTAATAAATATGTTATTTTTTGTTCAAAATATTTATGCATTACCAATCCAGGAACAGCAATAAATAAACCAAAAGCTGTGGTTATTAAGGCTTGGGATATTCCTGATGCAAGTAAATCTGGGTTTGCACCAGCAGTTTCAGTCAACCCTGTAAAAGCTGTAATCATACCTACTACTGTACCTAATAAGCCTAACAATGGACTAATTGTTGCAATAGTTCCTAACATTGTTAAATTTCTTTCAAGGCCATACTTAACTTCTATTGCTTTTTCTTCAATTTTTGATTCTAAGTTATCTCTTTGGAGATTTTTATATTTAATACAATTAATTAATAAAAACCCTAAAGATGATAAGTTTGCTATCTCAGAAGCTTGCTTTTTAGAGAGTGACTCTTTGTCTAATAAATTAATTATTTGGGCTTTTAGACCTTTAGGTGATACTAATCTGTTTTGTAAAAACCATGAACGTTCTATTGTTATAGTAATAATAAGTACGCTGCATGCCAATAATGGCCACATAAAAGGTCCGCCAGCTGTAATAAATTCATTCATTTAATTCACTTAATTTTGACTCAGAGAGTTCATATACCTTTTTAAAAGCTTTAATAAACTCATTATCATGAGTAGCTGTAATTAAAGCAATACCATGGTTATTTGACATATCTATTAAAAGGTTTTGAATATGATTTGCATTCTCATAATCTAAATTACCAGTAGGCTCATCTAAAAATAAAAATTTTGGTTTATTGATTAAAGCTCTAGCTATAGCGGCTCTTTGTTTCTCACCACCAGAAAGCTTCCATGGCAAGTGGTCTTTTCTTTCATAAATATCTAGATATTTCATTATTTCAATAGATCTAGATTTATTGGTTTTATTTAAACTATTATTTAATAATAAGGGTATATGTATATTTTCTTCAATAGTAAGATCTTCCAGTAAATGATGAAATTGATATACAAAACCAAAATTAAGTAATCTAATTTGACTTAATTCTTTATTCTTTAGATCTAAGAGAAATCTATTTTTAAATCTAACATGGCCTTGGGTTGGTTTATCTAATCCCGCCATAATATGCAGTAAGGTAGACTTACCAGCACCTGATTTTCCCGATATTGCTATTCGTTCATTTTCTGCAATCGAAATATTTATATTCTTAAGAACACTTAGCGATTCATTATTTAAAATAAATGATTTGGATATATCAATACATTCTAGTTTATTCATGTCTCAAGATCTCAACTGGATTTAATTTAATAGCTTTTAATGATGGAATTAACGATGCAATTAAGCTTATAAAAAACGAAATTAAACAAATGATAAAAATTTGATAATAATCAATAAAATAAGGGAAGTAATTAATAAAATATGCATCAAGAAGATTTCTATCTAATATCGATTCAATAAAAAAAATAAGGTTATTTAAATTTAATATAAGAGTGAATCCAAGCAGCACTCCAAATATTATTCCAATTAAACTAACAATTAAGCCTTGTGTAAAAAAAATTAGTATTATTTGTTTAGAATTGGCTCCTAGCGTCATGAGAATACCAATTTCTCTTTCTTTCGACTTAACTGTCATAACTACTGTAGATAAAACTAAAATTGACGCAACTGCAACAATTAAGAATAACATTAAGCTAATTAATAATTTCTCGAACTGAATTGCTTCAAAAAGTGTTCCATGTGATGATTTCCATGAAGAAAAATAAAAATCTTTATTATTTAAATCTCTTAATATAGTTTCACTTATTATCTCAGCATTAAAAAGATTATTGGTTTTCAACCTGATTGATAACGTTTCATTATTTTTAATATTTTTTAATTTTTGGGCGGTTCTATGAGAGACTAAAGTTAAAACCTGATCTATTTCAGTTTTAAGTTCATATATCCCAATAACTTTTAAATTAACAGATGTTGGATATGATCCAATTATTGAAGTTTTTATATCTGAGGTAGTTATATTTATTTCATCTCCAATATATGCGCCTATACTTGCTGCTAATAATGAGCCTAATATAATTGTATTATCTTCATTAAGATTACTAATACTGCCTGATAACATATATTCAGGTATTATTGACATACTTTTTTCTTTAGCTGGATCGATTCCTATGAGTGTTATGCCACTACTATTATATGAAGAAGTTATTAAGCCCTGAATACTTATATATGGAGATGCATTAACAATATCTTTATTATTTTTAATATCTTTTATGATTTGATCATAATCTTTTATTGGAATATCTGAAGTAATTACAGAGTGAGGTATAACCCCAAGTATCCTGTTCTCAAGCTCTTTTTCAAAACCATTCATTATTGAAGTTACTACAATAAGACTGGCTATACCTATCATCAAGCCTGTAATTGCAAGAACAGTCGTAAAGGAAAACATTCCTCCCTTATTAGATCTAAGATATTTATATCCTAATTTTAAAGATATAGAAGACACAACATTATTTCATTAGTTGTTTTAATATTTTTTCAATATTTCCTTTATATGGAGGTCTTACTCCATCAAATAATTTATCGAATCTAGAACTAACTTCTTTGTAATATGCTCTAGGGTTTGAAAAATTCTTAAAACCTTCAAAAGACTTATATCTTCCAATACCAGAAGCGCCTACTCCACCAAAAGATAATTCACTTTGTTGAAGATGACTAATAACATTGTTGACTGTAACCCCTCCAGATGAAGTTTTATTTAATAAATTATCCTCTTCAGATTTATTTTGACCAAAATAATATAAGCCCAATGGTTTATCTTTAGAGTTTATCAAATCTGTAGCTTCATCAATCTCTTCGTACTCTAGAACTGGTAATAATGGCCCAAAGATTTCTTCTTGCATTATCTTCATATCATCAGTTGTATTTGTAACTATTGTTGGCGGGATTTTATAAAATTCTTGTTGACTAAAATCTTCACCTGATGGGTTTATTGGTTCTACATTTGCTCCTTTTTGAATAGCGTCATCTAATAAATCATTTAACCTTTCATAATGAGCTTGATTAATTATTGAGGTGTAATCATCATTATTTTTAATATTAGGATAATATTCAGAAACTGCTTCTTTTGTTTCTTTTATAAATTCATCTTTTTTATCTTTATGAACAACGACATAGTCTGGAGCTAAGCATATTTGACCAGCATTCAATGTTTTTCCAAACATAATCCTTTTAGCAGTGGTCTTCATATCTGCTGTTTTACTTACAATAACTGGTGATTTACCACCTAATTCAAGTGTACATGGAACTAAATTTTTTGAAGCAGAGTTATAGACATGTTTTGCAACTACATTTCCACCAGTATATATAAGATGATCAAATTGCAATTGCGTAAAAGCTGCACCAACTTCAGGCCCTCCTAAAAATGTTGCAAATTCATTTTGATCATATGCTTTATCACATAAATCTTTTAATAATGATGCTGTTAAAGGCGTGTGTTCACTTGGTTTGTGCATAACTTGGTTTCCAGCAGCAAAAATGCATACAAGCGGCATAAAGGCAAGATTTACTGGAAAGTTCCATGGTGAAATCATGCCTACTGTTCCTAATGGTTCGTATTTTATATAAGACTTAGCGCCTATAAGTCCAAATGGGAAATTTGATGATTTTTTTTCAATCTTATTCCATTTTTTAACATTCTTTACAGCATGAGTAATAGCTGGCAGTATTCCATAAACATCAGATAACATTGAAGCATTTTTTGATCTTACACCAAAATCTGTATTTAGAGCTTCTACAAAATCATTCCGATTATCCATTATTAATGTTCTAAGCCTTTCTAGCCTATCAATCCTTAATTCAATTGAAGGTGAACCATTTTTTATAAAATATTCTTTCTGATCATTTAGAACTTTGTTCATATTCTCATAATCATTCATAACCACTCTCCTCAGTTAACTTCTATCTGCTTTATCTTTATTATTTGCATCTCTTATCAATTTTCTCATATTTTCCCAATCTTCGTCAGATAATTTATCTAACTGGGAAAAAGTGCCGCCTCCAGTTAAATATTGAGCTCCATCAAGAGCAATTGTTTGGCCAGTTAAATAATCGCAATCATCTGCCATTAAAAATGTTGCAAGGTTCTGGAGTTCTTTCATTTCTCCAACCCTACCTAAAGGAACATTTACAGCCTCCATGGAGTCCTTATCTGAGCTTGGGTTCAATCTATCCCATGCCCCTTTTGTAGGAAATGGACCTGGCGCAATACCATTTACTTTAATTTGATACTTTCCCCATTCAGCAGCTAATGATTGGGTCATAGCATGTATACCAGATTTAGACATTGCTGAAGGGACTACATAAGGCGAACCAGTCCAAATCCAAGTCGCTAAAATATTAATAATTGATCCTTTGTGTTGTTTTTCTATCCATCTTTTTCCAACAGAATGCGTCATATAGAAAGTTCCGTGGAAAACTATATTTGCAATAGCATCAAACCCTTTATGAGAAAGATCCTTAGTGGGAGATATAAAATTTCCAGCCGCATTATTTACAAGTCCATCTAATGGTTTATTATCAAATATCGATTCAATATAATCATCAACATCTTTTGAAGCTCTTATATCAAGAGTTTGATAGTTAACTTTAGTACCATATTTTTCTGTAATTTCATTGGCTGTTTCCTTAAGAACATTTTCCCTTCTTCCACATATAAAAAGATCAGCGCCATGTTCAGCAAAATGATTCCCCATCTCTTTACCCAAACCAGTACCACCACCAGTAATTAAAATACTTTTTCCTTTTAATAAATCTTTCTTAAACATAATTATTTTTTATTTAATAATACTAATAATAGCATCTGACCATAAATCTGAATAATTTAATGATTCAACGTAGTCTAGTTTTTGGCCACCTGAACTAATAAATAGTTCATTATATTCATCACCGATTTCTATAATTGTTTCTAAACAATCTGCTGTAAATGATGGTGAAAAAACCAAAACATTTTTCTTTCCTTCTTTTGCCATCGATTGTAATACCTCATCAGTAAATGGTGATAGCCACTTATTTGTTAATCTAGATTGATAGGTAACTAAATAATTTTCTGGATTTATATTTAACCTAGATGCTATTAATTTTGTTGTTTCATATGTCGTTGCTTTATAACAAAATTTATTATCTTCAGTTATTTTTGATTCACAATCATGATCATTACATACAGAGTTCTCATAAACATTATCTACATGACTATTGGGTATTCCGTGGTAACTAAAAATAATTTTATCATATGAGTTAATATTAAATTTTCTAGCTTTCTCAACCCATGCATCTATAAACTTATCATTATCATAAAATTGATTAATGAATTTGATCTTAGGTACAACCCATTTTTTAGATAGTATTCTTGAAACTTCCTCATAAACTGATCCTGTGGTAGCAGCAGCATAATGAGGAAATAAAGGCAATATTATTATCTCATCTGGATTTTGTATTAGTAACTTATTTAAAACATTTTCGATTGATGGATTTTGATATCTCATAGCATATTCAACAGTATATTCAGGTAACTTAGATTGAATTTTTTGTGTTAATTTTTTTGTGTTATGAAGTAATGGTGAGCCAGTTTCTTTATTCCAAACTTTTTTGTATATTTTTGTTGATGAAAATGATCTTGTAGGACAAATAATTAAATTAACAAGAAAAAATCTTAATATTGGATTAATATTAATGACCCTTCTATCCATTAGAAACTGTCTTAAGTATTTAAACACACTAAAATATGTAGCTTTATTGGGTGTGCCTAAATTGACTATTAATAATGCTCTCTTCATATAGATTCTGATTTTCTAATAATTGGATGCGATATTATAAATAATATTAAGGATATACATAAGATTGAACTGAAATAATATAAGTATGAAGGGTTAATTGCATATATGGGCATTGCGATAAATGGTGTAGTCATATGCCCTATAGGTATTACTGATCCCAAATATCCTGCTGCTGAGCCTTGATTTTCAGGAGTTTGAGCAACAGAAAGTGCTGAAGCTAATGCTGGTCTTGTCATACCAAATCCAAATCCAAGTATTATTATGGAGAGATAATAAACTGAAATTGTTGAGAAGAAAGCCATAGTAAAATATGAAAATATTAAAAGAATTGTCCCAAACAATAATAGATTAAAATTATTCATTGGAAAGGCATCAGTAAATAAGTATTGACTTACAATCGTGGATATTGATAAAAGTGCAAAAGTCATACTGATTAATGTTGGTAAGTTATCTAACCCATTAAATGAATCGGTGATATAAAACCCAATAGATTGGATTAAAGATGCTTGACATAAACTTAAAATAGCTGCAAATGCTAAAAAAGGCCAAATTGTCTCTGAATGCCATGAAATTTTTATATTATTGTTATTAGTTGCTTCTATATGGTTAGACTTTTCAAGGTTTAAATAAATTCCACATGCCGCTATAAAACCAAGAAATGAAAATACATAAAAAGGAGTTTCGTTTGATATTAGAAACAAAAATCCACCAATTAAGGGGCCCGCAACTGTCCCAACTAAAAAACTAGATTCTAATCGTGCAAATTGAGTTGTTCTATCATCTTTAGATGTTATGTCAGCCATATAAGCAAATGTTGCAGGTCTTGTAGCAGACCCTAAAAGACCATTAATCAATCTTCCAAGAACTAATGCAGGAAATAAAAGTGTAATATTTAGAATATTTTTTTCAGCTAAAAATAATGGAGTGATTAAGGCTATTAATGATATTGAATAACCTATCAGACCTAATATTGCTATATTTCTTCTACCATATTTATCACTTGCTCTTCCCCAAAAAGCACTTGTTAAGGCCCATGCTAATGCTGAAATAGCAAATATTGATGAAGTTTGTATAACACTTAAACCAAGATCTCTTGCTAGTGGCGGAACTAAAACAAAAACAAATGATTGTCCTAAACCAACTGTAAATAGGCCAAATTTTAACCATGAAGATCCTGATATAGACATTAAGAAATACTTTTAATACCAATAACTTCTCTTATTTCTGATAATTTATCTTTAGCAATTAATCTAGCCTTCTTCGCGCCATCATTCAATAAGTCATTAATTAAAGCTTGATCATTAACAAGATCGTTATATCTGTTTCTGATTGGTTCTAATTCTTTATTAATTAAGTTAAATAATATTTCTTTTGCCTCTCCCCAAGATATTCCATCGTCATATGATTGTTGAAAATCACTTATAGCTTCATCTGAAGCAAAGCTTTTATATAAATCAAATACTGTACACCCTTTTGAGTCTTTTGGCTCACCGGGCTCTAATGAATTTGTAACAATTTTCATTATAGATTTTTTTAAATTCTTTTCACTTTCTAACAATGGAATAACATTTCCATATGATTTACTCATTTTCCTACCATCTAAACCCAATACAACTTTTTCTTTATCTTGAATAATAGGCTCAGGGATTGTAAATAATGGTTTATATAAATGATTAAATCTAGATGCTATATCTCTTGTCATTTCCAAATGTTGTATTTGATCTGAGCCAACTGGAACATGTGTTGAATCAAACATTAATATATCTGCTGCCATCAGAACAGGATATGCAAATAAACCCAAAGTAATACCTTTATCAGGATCTTTTTTATTTAAGGATGATGCTGCTTTATACGCATGTGCCCTATTCATTAAACCTTTTGCTGTGACACAATTTAATATCCAACTTAACTCTATAATTTCTGGAATATCTGATTGTCGGTAAAAATATGAAGAATTAGTATCCAATCCACAAGATAACCATGCTAAAGCTATATTTTTAACAGAGGCGCTTATATCATCTGAATTTTGATTTTTTATTATCGAATGATAGTCAGCAAGGAAGAAAAAAGAATCGTTAGAATCTTCTACCAAATCTAATGCTGGTCTAATCGCACCGATATAATTACCTATATGTGGAGTGCCTGTGGTTGTAATTCCTGTTAGAATTCGTTTTTTCATTTAGTATAATTATAAACTTGATGAGCAAATATTGTGGAAACTAGTAAAAATTTATTTAAAGAATTAGAGAATGCTGAAAAGTTATTTTCTGATGGTTCAATTAAAAACGCACAAAAAATTGTTAGAAATGCTATAAAAGATTCAAAGTCTTTAACAAAAATACCGAATAAATTACGTCATAAATTAAATGCTGCAATCAATAAATCAAAGTATTTTGATGAAATATCATCATTTGCTACCAATCCTAAAAGAGATGAGTTAATAACTAAAATTAATAAGTTAATCTCAGACCCGCTTAAAAATCCAAAAAAACATGCTCATGCTATTCATGAAATTCAAAAACAATGGCAATTACTAGATGCTTCTAGCAAAGCAGCATCAAGGACTCAATGGTTAAAGTTTAATGAATTAACCAATAAAGCCTGGGAAACATGTAAAGAATATTTCGATGAAATAAAAGAAATTAAAATTAATAATGCCAAAGAAAGAGAAAATATTATTAAAGAGATTTCATCATATGTAGAAAGGAACGAAAAAAAATGGCCGGATTCTAAAACATTAATAAATTATTTAAGAAATATATTTAAAAAATGGCAAACATATGCTCCGGTTTTAGATGATGATCTAAACAGATTAAAAGAATCTTATTTCCAAGTAAAAAAACCAATAAATGATGAAATAAAAAAACAAGAAAAATTAAATAAAGAAAAAAAGGAAATCTTAATTAATAAGGTTAATGAAATAAACAACGAAGACAATCAAATTTGTATAAATGAATTTAAAAAATTAAAAAATGAGTGGGTAAAGATAGGTCCAGCTGGCAAAAAAAATGATAAAGCTTTATGGGATAAATTTAATAAAAATGCAGATAGGTTTTTTGCTGAAAAAAAACAAATAATTAATGATGAAATTCTAGTTATAAAAGATTTAAATAAACAACTTATCAATGGTGATAAATCAATTTCTGATATTAAAAATGAATTATCTAAACTACAAAACTCTAATAACACTGATGAATTTAAAAAAATAAATATTGATATAAATAAAGAGGTACTTAAGTTAAAAAATAATAAAAAGAAAGAGAAAATTGAAATATATAAGAATATATATAATGCTTTATTAGACAATAGTGCCACAGATCCTATCCCAAATATTTTTTTAGAATCGATCAAAACATCACATGCAAATGAAAAATCAAATACCAAAGAGCTTTCTTATGCTTGTATAAAACTTGAGATACTCGCTGGTCTAGATTCTCTTAAGAAAGATGCAGAATTAAGAAATTCAATACAATTAGAATTACTTAGTTCCAAATTTAACAAAAATAATAATTCTATTCCTAATGATATAGATTCAATTTTAAAACACTTTATTAGTAACTTTTCATGTGATGATGAAGGAAGGACTCATCAAAATTTATGGAAAAGAATTAATAAATGTTTTGAAGTTCTGCTTTAATTTTTTGCTTTTAAAGATTGAATTATTTCTTTATGTCTATCAGCTGATAGAGAATATTTATAAAATATGATAAAAGGTACTATCATTAATAACGTTGTAATCGGTCCTTGAACAAAAGCAAGGGTGTATGCTTGTTCAGTTGTATGATTTAACCTATCAAAATTAATAAAACTTAAAACTTGTCCAGCAAAAAACGATCCTAATCCAGCGTTAAGTTTCTGCATAAAACCAACAGTAGCAAATAGAATGCCTTCTTGTCGTTTTCCACTTTGTAATTCAACCTCGTCAGCTATGTCACCAACCATAGAATCTCGCACCATGATACCAATAATATTAAAGGTAATAAGTACCAATAAAAAAGAACTTATAAAAAATACTAATTGATAGGACCCTTTTTCAGGTGTCAGTCCTAAATTAAACATAATGAAAGCAGCAGGTGATAATAAACCAACCATTACAATACTAATTAAGACTAAACGCCTTTTATCAAAAACACTAACCAGCCTTGGGGTTAAATAAAAAGCTGCTAAAGTTGCTAATAAATATATTGGTAGAAAATATTTAATTTGTGTTGCCTCAAATTCCCAAAAATATGTATTAACAAACAAGGTCAAGGTATTTGCTAACCCCCAAGCTAGTGATAAAAATAAATTACCAAAGAAGAATATTAAAAATGACTTATTACCTACAGCTATCTTTATCTCTTTAAGAATATCTATTAAAGATATTGATCCTGACCATTTTGAAAGAGATTTAATTTCATCTTTTGTAGAAAGAGATGAATAAAGTACGCTTAGTATCATAAATATTGCGCCTGTTACTGCAAATGGAAACCATGCATCAGGATTTAATTGTCCTTGAGGATATTCAGGAGTTGATGCAAAAAATATACCATAACCTAAGAATGCATTACTAAGACCAGCAACCCAGCCTACCATTTCACGCCAGGACATCAATAAGGTTCTTTCTTTATAATTTTTAGTAACCTCGCCTCCAAATGCTCTATGCGGTATATCAAATAGTGTCATTCCGATTCTGGTTAGAATTGTAAAAATTGTCATCCAAACAAAAAGATCATTTTGGGACATATCCCAATCTTGTCTTGGAGCAAATAAAAATACATAACCTAAAGACATTGGAATGAACGAAATTAACATATACGGATGTCTTCTTCCTAAAGAAGATTTTGTTCTATCAGAAATAGTTCCCATAAGCGGGTCTGTAACAGCATCTACACAAAGTGCAATAAATATAGCTAAACCTGCTAATGCAGGCTTTAAGCCAATAATATTGCTATAAAAAAATAATAAAAAAAATGTAAATGTATCAGTCTTGATTCCGTTAGCAATTGAACCAATAGAATAATTTATTTTAAATTTATTAGTGAGCATTTTTTTAGTTTATTTACTTAAATGTAATAAAAGATTGTCTTTGAATTGATTAAAAACAGGTGGCTCTATTAAATGTCTCATATCAGGAATAATAATAAGCTGACTACCTTCAATAAGATTATTCATCTTATAGGCATTTTTTACTTTTATTAATGGATCATCTTTTCCATGAATAATTAATGTAGGCGCACTAATAGATTTGACTTTATTTATTCTATTATTTGAGCCTAATATTGCAGAAAGTTGTCTTCCAAAACCTGTATCGTCTTCCCCACCTCTTTTTATAGAAATTGAAACATCTTTATAAAATTTTTCTGTATTAAGATCAATACCTTGATAACCAATTTCTTTAAAAATTTTTCTAGTTCTTTCTACTCGCTCATCAATTGTTGCATTTGGATTTTTTGTCCTGTCCATCAATAATTTTCTAACTTTTCGTGTTGGTCCATTAAATGGTGATGGGGTAGATGCGGTTGAGGCTATTAATGTAAAGGTATTAATTCTCTCAGCATGATTTGATACGACTATTTGAGCAATCATGCCACCCATGGAGATACCCAATACATGAGCTTTATCTATGTTCAATGCATCTAATACAGATATAGCATCATCAGCCATATCATCTACGGTATATTCGGAATTAATCGGAAGTCTTAAAAAGTATCTAATATAACTTCTTATAATAGTACTATCTCTATTTTCATCGTCGAAAGAAGTACTTTGAATTCTAGATGATAAACCAGTATCTCGATTATCAAATGCTATAGGCCTGTAATTATTTTCAATTAAAAATTCAATAAGATGTTGCGGCCAATTTATTGATTGCCCGCCCAATCCTTGAACCAATAAAATTGGATCACCATTTGAGGGACCATAATCACGATAATATATTTCTATATCATTATTTGAGGCCATGCCCTCTTCATATGAAAATAAATCAGAGTTAGTAAACATAATTGTTATGAATAATATAAATTTATATAAAGGCATTAATTCTATCTTGAATGTTTTGCCTTAATGTACCCCAAAAAAGCATAACATCAAAGGGGTGTAGGTCGCCGTTAAAATGTTTCATTTTTTTTATACTTTCAATTAAAGGGCCTTTGGTATCTATCAATCCTGTATCTTCATTTAAAGAAGCTTCAAATTCTTGTATTCTTGTTAATCCAATAGATTTTTTTGTACCTGTATGTTCTATTCTTAGCCTATCTGTAAAATCATAATTTTGTGCTTTATTAATAATTGATTTATTTTCACTATTAGAATGCCATTCATTATCATTTGTCCAAGAGAAAGGATTAGTTGCTACAACTTTTTGTTTCATTAATTCTACTGACCAGCCACTTGGTTTCCAAAAAAGAGTTTTTTCTCGATTCCTCTTAAAGCCTTCAACAACAGTAGACCAAGAGATAATACAATTAGTATCATCATAACTTTCTGATCTTTTGATATTAGGAAAAATTTCTTTGTAGTATTTTTCAGGAATCATATATCCAATAACATATGCGCATATAAATCTTTTTTGTAAATTGCTATTATCAATTCTTTGATTGATTAATCTATGAGCTAAAAGAGCCCCCTGACTATGAGCGGCAATAATAAATGGTTTATTACTATTTTGGTTTTCAATAAAATAATCAAAGGCTCTCTCAATATCTGTATATGCAAGATCAAGAGCTTGTTGACCATTTTTATTTATATCAAAGAAGGAATAATAAGTAGCTTGTCTATACTCAGGAGCATAAATATTACATGAATTATTGAAAGCAGAAATCTGATTTGCTAACACTATTTCAGTTCTTTCATATGCTGATCTTTTTTTATCCATATTCGAATTCCATTCTTTTTCATAAAATCCTGTGGGATGAATATAAAAAACATCAACCGGATTATCAGATTTCATAACACTAAATGATGCATCAGGTACATCAAATTGTTGGCCATCAATAGCAGGTAATGCTGCCCAATTAGCATCATCTGAATAGTCTGGCTTTGGCGGAGACTTTGATATATCAAAATCTGTTTCAGGTTGAATATATTCTAAGAATTTTAAAAATATGTCGTCTGTCATTTATGATTGCAGATAAATAGATTTCTTAGGTTTTTTAAATAGCTCTTTTACCTTCGGGATAAAGAAATCTAAATCTAACGTATCATAATCAGGATCAAAACTATTTTGATCATATTTTTCACAAAACTCACGGCAACTTTCAAAGTATGGGCTATTTGAATATTTATCTCTCATATTCTTATCTAATCCAAGAAATTCAAAAAAATAGTAACCTTGAAAAATTCCATGATGTTTTACTATCCAATAATTTTCTTCAGAAACAAATGGCTGAAGAATTGTTGCTGCAAATTCAGCATGATTTGCTGGGGCTAGATTATCTCCAATATCATGAATTAATGCGCAAACTACATATTCATCATCTCTACCATCTCTATAGGCCCTGGTTGCCGTTTGCAATGAATGCGTGAGCCTATCTACTTGAAATCCACCATAATCATTTTCTAACATCATCAAATGATTTAAAACTTTATCGGCTAAATGATCATAATCTTTGGCATTACTTGCGGCAATTATTGAATAATCTTCAGCATCACCATCTTTCATCTGTGTGAATTTTGCTTTTTTAATACTCATTTAAAAATTATAGCTTAAAAGATAATATTTAAGAATCTACTCTATAAGTTGATTAATTTATTAGTTGCAGAAGATACTGCTATTAAACTATCGTTTTGATGTAATTCGCATCTTGTAAAGGCAATAGATTTGCCTTTTTTTACTATACTGCTTGATGCAATAACTTTAATGTCAGGTGAGCAAGGTTTTAGAAACTTCACATCTATATCTAATGTAAGTGGAAGATCTTTGCCTTTAGATTGATACATAATAAATTGAGCCATTGAGGCATCCATCATTCCTGTCACAAAACCACCTTGCAAAATTGTTCCATCTGAATGAGTGAGACTTTTAGTTGGTAAAAATTCTACATTCCAACTATCTTGATCTACATCGTAATATGCTTTCTTAAAACCTAATATTGATAAAAATTCAGGAACTTCTTTAAATATTTTTTTAAAATCTTCGTTCATATTAAATTGGCGGAGGGAGTGGGATTCGAACCCACGGTGCCGATGAAGGCACGACGGTTTTCAAGACCGCTACAATAAACCAGACTCTGCCATCCCTCCGATTAAAGATGCTATTCTATAGGGTAAATGAAATTATTAAAAGCTGACAATTATCAAACGTGGTATATAGAGGAAGAAAATGAATCTATATTAATAGACCCTTGGTTAACTAAACAATTACAACCAGATGGATCTATATTTATTCAAAGAAATAAATCTATTACATCTCAACTTTCAACTCAAAACCTAAATAAAGTAAAAGCAATAATAATTACAGCTCCGTTTGAAGATCATTTAAATTTTGATTCAGTTAGAATTTTTCCAAATGATACGCCGATATATACATCTAAAATAGTAAAGAAAGTAATATGTAAAAAAAATTTACCAAATCCAATATATATTCTTGATGAAAAAGGTATGAATATATGTTCAATGAATGTTAAATCTCTACCTACTAGTTATCCATATTACTCAACTACATTTTCGTTATTATTTGAAGACAAATATAATAATAAAATCTTTCATGAGGGTCATATTGTAAATTTTAAATATCTGTTAAAAAATAATATAAAAGCTGATATTGCAATATTGACTGCAGAAGAAGTTAGGTTGTTTGGGTTGATTACTTTGGGTATGAATTACAAGAAAACTATAAAAGCATGTAAATTACTTGGTATTAAAGATTTATTTATAACAGGCAATAATCCAAAAAAAACAAAAGGTTTGATAAGTAATTTTTTAACTATTAAGCCTTTGTTGATTGGTAAATTAAATAAAGAATTTAACGTATATTATAAAGCTGGTGATAGTGTTGAATTAAATAATAGACTTGATTGATTCAATACAATGATTAATATTTTTCTCATTGCTAGATTCACCCATTAGCCCTATTCGCCAAACCTTACCAGCCAATGTTCCTAATCCTGCACCAATTTCAAGATTAAAATCTTTTAATAACTTTTTTCTTGCATTAACGTCGTTTACGCCATCAGGAATTACGATAGTATTTAGTTGAGGAAGTCTATCCTCTTCTTTTACAAGAAAATCTATTCCTATTTTAGCTAAACCATCTCTTAAAATAGTATGGTTCTTATAATGTCTTTCCCATGAATTTTCTAGACCCTCTTCAGCAAGAATAACCAATGCTTCATGAAGTCCATATAAATTATTTATTGGTGCTGTATGGTGATATGCTCTTGCACCGTCACCATCCCAATAACTCATTATTAGATTTAAATCTAGAAACCAGCTTTGTACTTTCTCTTTTCTATTTTTAATCTTTTCCTCACAAGCTTTATTAAAAGTAATTGGTGACAGTCCTGGTGCTGCTGATAAACATTTTTGTGTACCTGAATACACTGCATCTATATTCCATTCATCTACTTTTAATGGTATTCCAGCTAGACCAGTTACTGTATCGCATATAGTTAAGCAATCATGTTTGTGAGCAAGATCAACAAGCTCTTTAGGGTCTGACTTAACGCCTGTTGAAGTTTCAGCATGAACAAATGCAAGGATACAAGCATCAGGATTTTCTTTAAGAGCTTTCTCTGCCTTAGCTATATCAATTTTTGTACCCCAATCATCATTTACTATAACAGCAATGCCACCACACCTTTCAACATTTTCCTTCATTCGATCGCCGAAATACCCATTTTGACAAATAATTACTTTATCACCTGGTTCAACTAAATTTACAAAACAACATTCCATGCCTGCTGACCCTGGTGCAGATACTGCAAAAGTTAATTCATTTTTAGTTTTAAATGCATATCTTAATAAATTTTTTGTATCATCCATCATAGATACAAATGAGGGATCTAAATGCCCTATTGTATTTTTTGCCATCGCATTCAAAACTCTTTGACTAACGTCTGATGGTCCTGGTCCCATTAATGTTCTTATGGGTGGTTTAAATGTTTTAGATTTCATAGGCCATAATATATACTTTAAAAATGAAGAAGTTAATACTTATATCATTAGTTTTATGTCCTTTTTATATTTCAGCAGATTTTGATAATAAGTGCTCAGTGCTTATAACATTAAGGCTTCAAACAAATGATGATGCATATAAAGATGCCATATCAAAAATCACTCAATGTGAAAAGTATGATATTTTGTCTGTTACTAGTTTCTTAGAAGAATCTATAAGTAAAGTTTATATAACTGATTTAATTCAGAACTTCTGTATGTTTAATCACGAAATAATAACTCTAATAGATGAACAAACTTCAAATCTAAGCTGTGTGCATAGAGGCAAACAAAGAATTGAAAGAAAACTTAATTAACTAACACAAAGATTTAATCCCATTATTACTAATACAACTATTGATGGCAACCAAATTAAAGGCCTGACCATCGGGATCGAATATAAATCCACAGCAGCACAAACTAAATAGGCAATTCTTAAGCCAAACCATATTTTTGCTAACATTAAATTAACTTCACCCATTCCCATAACTACTGATAGAACAGCAAAAGTTAGAAATAATGGTAATGATTGTCTTAAATTGTCACTTGCAGATGTCATTCTTTTAGATAATTCAGTCATTCCTGATATATCACCACCCGTATAGGTCCAATTAACAAATGGTACTTTATGTAATGAAAGACTCATTGTTAAAAAAAGATGCAATATATAAAACATTCCAACACAAATTATTAAATTTTCCATAATTACTCCTCTACATATTTATTTTAATATTTTAAATTATTTTTTAGTTCATCTAAATAGCTTTCATAGTTTTTCCAATAATCCATCCCACTTTTATATATAGGTTGACGAACCTGTTCAGCACTGGGTGTCTTAACCGATCTTTTAGATTTATAAAATTCAAGACACTCATTTTCGAACGGTATCTCACAATATTCCAAGATTTGGTTAACAGATTCTTCGAAATTATTAACTACATCTTCATAGTTAATAGATAAAATTTGATTTGGGAGAACTTTATTCCAGTGATCCATTAGTTCAATATAGTTATTGTAATAGCCTGCTAGATCTTTTAAATCATATGTAAACTCCTGGCCCTCAGCAAAAAGCTGTTTGTAACAAGCAAAGCATGCAGACATGGAAGATCTTCTTATATCAATAATTTTTGCATTAGGAAGGATTAATTTTATTAACCCGATATGTCTAAAATTATTAGGCATTTTATCAAGGAAATATTGTTTATCAGTTCTAAAGACCTCGCTATCTGCAATATATTTATCCCCTATCATTTTTAATTGTGGTGCAGATAAACTTAATAAAATATCTGGATATCTTGAAGTAATATCTTGTGCCTTTCTTTCATTTAATCTTAAAGCAGTTGAGATAATATTTGGAAGTTCATGAGTAGCTTCAACCATAGAATGTGATGAAAGAATTTGCTCTATTAAAGTTGATCCAACTCTTGGTAAACCTAATATAAAAATTGGAGCCTTGTTTTCTGATCCCCAATCTTTTTTCATTTCAAATAACTCATTAGTACAGACATCTTTTTGATTATTACAATCTCTTTCAAAATCATCGATATTAAATAATGCTTTATTCTTTTTTATTTGATTTCCTGCTTTGTAATGTTCAAAAGAAAGGTTAAACTTTTCACGGTCTTCATAAGCCTTGCCTAAAGCAAAATGCATAAATGTTTTTTCTTCTTCATCTATATATTTATCTTTAACCATCTGTTTAAGAGAAGATACTTCTTTGTCTGAAAATTCATAAGTTTTTAAATTAGCTAAACTCCAATATGAATCTCCAAAATATTTATCTGTCTTATATGCTTTTTGATATGAGTCTATTGATTTATTAATTTCTCCCGATGTCTTGTACAAATGTCCCATTGATAACATTACATCAGTGTTTTTTGGTTCAACTTTTAATATATCGTTATATATATCAATTGCTTCTTTATACCTATCAGTCCTAAATAAAGCAGTTGATAGTAATTTCATTGCATTAAGATTTTTTGGATCTTCATCATAAAATGCTTGAGCATGTTTTAATGCTTCTCCATATTTTTGTCTTTTTGTTAGTATGTTTATGTAGTCATATTTGATCATCGCATTATCTGGATCAAACAATAATGCGCTCTCCAATAAAAACTCTGCATCCTCGTAAATATTTAAGTCTCTGCCTATATTTGCTAATAATCTCATTGCCTCAATATCATGAGGGTGCTCTTGTAAATATTGTCTACAAATATGATCAGCTCTTGCTAACTTGCCTTCATGAGTAAAACTAATTACTGTTTTAAGTTCAGGTGGAAGATTTTTTAAGTAAAAAACATTTTGCTCTACAAATTTAATTAAATCCTGATTGCTTTCCTCTATAGACAAAATACCCAACCAAGAAGCCTGTAACGAGGGGTTATGTCTTACTGCTCTTAAATAAGCCTTTAGTGCCTTATCTTTATCTTTTAATAAAACATGAACATGTCCAAATTCTTGAAATGCTCTTCCGTACTTGGGATCAATTTGAATTAAATTATCAAGCCCTTTTATTGCTTTGTCTAATTCATTTAAGTATCTATAACAAACTGATGTTAAATAAAAATAATCTCTTTTTGAAATAGATTTATTATATTTATTACATAAATTTAAAGCTTCATTGAATTCTTTATTCTTAATTGAAGCTTCAATATTTTTTAAAGGCTCTACATTCTCGTTCATTAGACAATTTTAATACAGTTATTTAAAAAAAAGGCCAGTATAAACTGGCCTTTTTAAAAGTTAATAATCTAATTAGAATTTATAACTCATTCTTACACCAATATTTCTTGGTCTATTGGTTGTAATTCTAGGTATATCATCCTGATCGTTATAATAAAAATTAGCTCTTTCGTCTGTAGCATTCCTTACAAAGAATTCTATATCCGTGTTGTTAATGGTAAAACCATAAGCTAAATCTATTATTTCATATGCAGGTTGCTCTAGACGTTTAGCCGCCTCAAGAGAACTGTAAGCTTTATCAGCCTCTTTTATAGCAATCTGAGTATATGCAGGGTTACCCTTGAATTCAGAATCAATTCTAACTCTAACGTTATATTGAAGTTTTGGAGATAATGGCATAGCACTACCTACATTTGATATTTGAATAATTTTTGATTTATCCGCAACAACTTCTGTGTCATTCCATGATATAGCACTAGCAATAGTTACTCTATCAGTCGGATACCAAAGAATATCAGCTTCCATACCTTCAATTTCTGCATCAGCAGCATTTTCTATAAATGTTAATAGTCCAACATTTACTGGATCAAACTGAGAAACTTGGACATTGCTCCAATCAACCCAGTAATATGATGCATTCAATCTCATTGCACCATCCATAAGTAAAGTTTTAACACCTATCTCTGTATTAACAGTATCGTCAGTTCCATATGTAATTTCTACATTAGGTAATGATGAATTTCTTGATGCTAATCCACCACCTCTATTAAATCCACCAGGTCTATAACCTTCAGATCTTGTGAAATAGTACATAGTATCTTCATCAGCTGTATATTTCATAGTGAACTTAGAAATAGTATCATTCATATTCATTGGTTCAGTACTATGATCACCAGAACTAATATAGTTTCTACCATTACTTACGTTTGAGCCTCTATAACCAAACTTAGATTGTCCAATAAAGCCAACATCTAGGTCATATTTTCTAGCCCCAACAATCATATCTAATTGATCAGTAATAGGAACTGTTACTTCAGCAAAATATGCTGTTTGATCTTCAGTTCTTTGAATGTCATTAAAGAATCTACATTCAGGTCTTCTTACTCTATTTTCTCTTGACCAAGCTCCAGGTAATGGATTATTAGCTTGATAAGGAGCCCACGTGCCAGTATTAGCATATGGATGCAAAGTACCTAAGTAACAATAATCATTTTCTGTTTCAAGAATATTTTCATCCAAGAAAATACCTGCAGTAAATGAAATATCTGATTCCCATGCTTCATTTGATGAAACTCTGAACTCATGTGTAGTTCTTTCGTTTTTATCAAATAATTCAACTGATACTGTAGCAGGTCCGCAAAGTGTATAAGCTGTATAGTTACATACATAGTATGGTAACCATGCACCAACATTTGCATAACCACTATAGTCAACTTGTTGTTCAGCTTCTCTATCTAGATAAGCTCCAGTATATAAAGCGTCTAATTTACCTACTCTTCCTTCTAGTGTTAATGAAGTTTGAGTAAATGTATCATCTAATGTATCAGGAACGAATCTGCTTACATTAAGATCGCCTTTCTCTGGATCATAATCGAATACACCATCAGCGCTAATGTCTTGTTTCATGTGAACAAGAAGCATTTCCCAATCTTCACCAATTGTAGATTGTGAAGAAAGTCTAAACCCTTCATAAGAAGCGTCGTTAAAATCTTCTTCAACTAATGCTGCGTTATCTTCTGTTACCCATGCTTGAGTTGCAGAATACGAAGCAAAAGTTCCCCGACCTTGTCCTGACCATGTACCAGCAACGTTGTCTATATAACCACCTTGATCTGATTTATAGAAAACGCCTCTAATTGACCAAGCATCATTTATTAGGGGAACGTTCATATAAGCATCATATGCATGTGATGGAGAACCGTGAGCAGTATTGTAATGCATCATATTAAACCCACCTTCACTTTCGTTATATTTAGGCTTATTAGTGATCATTCTTACAGTACCAGCCTGTGAGCTAGCTCCATATAATGTTCCTTGAGGTCCAGGAAGTACCTCTATTCTTTCCATATCTGCAACATACACATCCAAGTTTCTTCCAGGAACTTGAAGTGGTTGTTCATCAACATACAAGGCCACGTTTGGACTTGAACCTTGTGCAGAAGATAAGAAGACGTTTACAGGGTCAACAGCCATACCTCTAATATAGATTGTTGATTGTCCAGGTCCTCTACCACCTGATGTTACATTAGGTAAGTATTGAATGTATTCATCAAAATTTGAAACATTCATTTCCTTTAAAGTTTCTTCGGTTAAAGCGGTTACCGTTACAGCAACTTTTGAAGCACTTTCATCCTTCTTAGTAGCAGAAACAACAACTTCTTCAATTTGTCTCTCTTGAGACTCAGCAGTTTGAGGAACCATTGCAGCAACAGCACCTAAAACACCCAAAGATATCTTATTATTAATTTTATTAATTTTTGTTTTAACTAAATCAAACATATGAATCCTCATAGTTATTTTATATAAATTGCTATATAAATAAGGCACATGACCCTAGAAGACTTTTCCCCCAGAGAAATTTAGCAATATTTATAGACCAGCAATTTCAGTAAATCGGTCTGTTGCCAATGATAACATCTTATAACTATCATGCAATATAGCTATAATTTATAGTTATAATAAAAAATAACTATAATTTATAACTAGATTAATAATATCAATTATGTTTCACTAGTGATGTTTAAAAATAGAGTCCATGAATAACATAAGTAAACCAAGATTTCTTATATCAGTTTTTTTGATATCGCTTATCACTGCCGTTGTTTCACTAAATTCAGATATTTCAGAGTCATTTTTCCTAGATTTACAAACGTTTTTATCTAAATATTTAGGTTGGATGATCATTGTCTTGGCTAATGGATTTGTAATATTTTCTATATTTTTAATTTTTACTAAATATAAAGATATTAAACTAGGTGGTTCTGAAGCCAAGCCAACATATTCTTATGTAAACTGGATTGCGATGTTATTTAGCGCCGGATTAGGTATCGGACTGCTATTTTATGGTGTTGCTGAACCCATTATGCATATGAATTCTTATCCAGGTATGGTTGAGGGTGATATTTCATATAATGCAGGCAAAGCAATAGGTTTAGCAAATCTTCATTGGGGACTCCATGGCTGGGCGATTTATTCATCTCTTGGGCTGTGTTTTGCATTTGCTTCATATAATAAAAAATTACCATTTAGAGTGAGCTCTTTATTAGGCTCCAAAGTTTCAAACAATAAACCTTTAGCTATATTGATAGATATTATTGCAATTCTAACTACTGTATTTGGTGTAACAACTTCACTCGGCTTAGGTACAGTTCAAATCAGCTCAGGTTTAGCTCATGTTTTTTCAATTAATGAAAGTTTCTCAAATCAGGTAATTATTATTGCTGTAATTACTTTGATAGGACTAATAAGTGTTTGTCTTGGTCTTGATACTGGAATTAAAAAACTATCTCAAATAAATATGATATTAGCAATAACACTCATGACATTTATATTTATATTTGGTCCTACTGTATTTATATTAAATGCTCTTATTCAAAATTTTGGTTCGTATGTAAATACTTTAATTGAATCTGCCACATGGACAGAGGTTTATCAATCTACATCATGGCAAAATGGTTGGACATTATTCTTTTATACTTGGTGGTTTGCTTGGGCGCCTTTTGTATCATTATTTATTGCAAGAATTTCTTATGGAAGATCAATTAAAGAATTTATCATAGGAGTTTTATTCGTTCCTTCATTAATAGTATTTTTATGGATGGGTATCTTTGGCAATGCTGCAATATATCAGGTAATTAATGAAACTAGTCAGATTAATGAAATTGTAAATAATAATTACACGGTAGCACTTTTTGCTCTTTTTGATGTCTACCCGATCGCTAAAATAGCTTCAATATTTTCTTTAATACTTATAGTTACATTCTTTGTCACATCATCTGATTCGGGTGCGCTTGTTGCATCTATGCTTTCATCAAGGAGTCAAGCTAGCATCAATGATGATTCTCCAATATTATCTAGAGTAACATGGGCAATATTATTAGGGATCTTAGCAGGTGTACTTTTGTATGCAGGTGGACTAACTGCGCTTCAAACCTCTGTAGTTATTTTAGGGGTTCCATTTTCAATCATTGTGGTATTTGCTTGTAGACATTTCTATAGATCTCTTGAGGATGAACTAAATAATTAATGTAGCTCCTCATCAATTTTTTTTAATTCGTCTTTATCCATTTCATCTTCATAGATAAGACTATTATTTTTTTTATTATTAATCCTTTTCGCAAAAATTAATGCAGCGACTACAAAAATTAATATAATTCCAAGTTGATATAACATAAAATCTATATTTATAATTAACTTATCTGCATCATAACTCTTTAAAAGGTAAACACAAAATGGACGCGTTAGATAATATATTAAAAAGAGTTTCTGCTAGAGAGCTTGCTGAGCCTCATCCTACTAAATCTGAAATGGAAAAAGTATATAAAGCTGCATTAAGAGCACCAGATCATGCGTGGTTAAGACCAAGCAGTTTTATTGAAGTTAAAGGAGATGGATTAAATAAATTATCAAATATTTTTTTAGAATATGCTAAAAATCAAACTGATATAACCGATCAAATAATACAAAAATATAAAAACGCTCCATTTAGGGCCCCAATGATAATAATATTAGTAAATACATTTAAAGAACATCCAAAAGTCCCGGCAATAGAACAAAAACTATCAACTGCAACAGCAGCTCAAAATATAATGCTTGCATTAAATACAATGAATTATTCTAGTATTTGGAGAACTGGTAAATTAGCCTTTAATAAAGAAATTCAAAAAAAATTAAATCTTTCAGATAATCAAGAAATATTAGGGTACTTATATATTGGTACATCAATAGGAGAAAATAAAAAAATACCTAATTTAGATATTGATAATTTTGTATCTTATTTATAAGTCGCTTGATTTATATAAAGCTGAAGCAGCAAATGCTATAGAAAAAAATATTATTTCCGAAACTAATGATGAGATTGCTAATGGGGCATCATGATTTAGTGATGCTAGAACATTAAAAATTGCAGCAAGTAAATAAATAATGCCTACACTAAATATCCACTCATATTTTTTTGTTATCAGTGATAAAAATGACATTATTGCTGTTCCTAGAAAAAATGCAGTGAAATCTCTAATTTGTGTATTCCTTCCCTCGCCTTCAAGATAAAGCATATTTAAAGATTCAGCCGCAGCTTCAGGAGTAAATATCCATTGCAATGATAATAGTGCTAGGACCGTTCCTAGCAAAGCTGATAATATATTGGCAGTCTTCATATACTAATTTCTTCTATATCTTTTATCTGATTATGTATTATTTTAGAATTTTTATGAGTTACTTCATAGCATTTATTTTCTTTTCCAAAGTTTATTGAAAATTTAGGTTCATCGTTTACTAAATGCAATGCACAAAATCCCTCTATTGCATAACATATATTGATTTCATTATTTTTAAGAATTTTTTCTACATAAGGAATCCTTTCAGGCTCTTCATCATAATGCGGGCAACATACACCATTTACAAAATTTAAACAGGGCAAGATTGATTGATGGTCTTTAAATGAATCAGTAATTCCATTTGTAAACCAACATATAGCTCCAGCACTTACACCGCTCATAATAATTCCATTCTTATAAGCTTCATATAAAATTTTATCTAATTCCCATTCTTTCCATACTGCAAGCATACTTTTAGTATTACCTCCGCCTACAAAAATAATATCTTGTTTATTAATATGTTCCTTTAGTTTTATAGTTCTTTTGAAAAGGTCTATATGTGATGTTTTACAATTTAATGAATCAAATGCTTTGTAGAAATTATTTATATAATCTCTATCATCGCCTGTGGCTGTTGGTATAAAACAAATTGAAGGATTTTTTTTAGTTGATTGACTAACAATATACTTTTCAATTTTTAAATTTTTTATTTCTCTACCAAAACCACCCCCACCTATGGCGATTATTTGTCTCATATTAATTATTCTCCATGCTTAAAGTCTTTTTTAATGTATCTAGCCAATTATCAAAATTTCTCCATTGACCAATGCCTTTATTATAAATCGGTTGTCTAACCTGCTCCGAACTAGGGGTTCTGACTGTTCTCTTTGTTTTGTAGAAATTTAAACAATCTTCTTCAAAATCTAATTCACAAAATTTTAATAAATTTCTTATTTCATTTTCTGTATCTTCAACCATATTTTCATAAATTACTCTATGAACTTTACCAGGTAATACTTTATCCCAGTGATCCATTATCTTTAAATAATCTAAATAATAATTACCTATTCTATTTTGAGAGTAAGTAAATCCTTGACCAGAGCCAAAAAGTTGCTTGTAACAACTAAATGAACAATCCATTGGATTTCTTCTAGCATCAATTATTTTTGCATTAGGAAGTATTAAATGAATTAACCCAATATGAACAAAATTATTTGGCATCTTGTCTATGAAGTATGGTTTATCGGTTACTCTTTGATCCAGAGTATTCTTAAGATAAGCACCACCCATTTCTTTAAATTCAGCTTTCTCTATACTCTTTAATGAAGATGGATATTCAGATTTGCTATTACTATTTTTTTTATTTGCTATTTTTCTTGA
The DNA here is from genome assembly GCA_902551185.1 of uncultured SAR86 cluster bacterium. GTDB lineage: Bacteria > Pseudomonadota > Gammaproteobacteria > Magnimaribacterales > D2472 > SAR86A. The sequence goes on from CACDCN010000005.1 coordinate 42,119, forward strand.
TAACGCAATTATATTTTGTAGTTCAGTAGTCCCCTCCACCAAAGAATGAGACGATAAAATCTGCTCAACTAATGTTGATCCAGACCTAGGCAAACCTACAACAAAAATTGGGTCAGTATTTTTATTACCTACTCCATCAAGGGCTTGTAATTGTTCCTGAGTAAAAAAATCTATTAATTCATTACATTCATTGGTAAATTTTATAGAGTCCCATGGAACCTGTTTGCTTTTTATAGTATTTCCTTTAGAGTAAGCTGCCATTGCAGCTTCAAAGTTCTTTCTATCTTCTTCAGCTTTTCCAAAAGCAAATAACAAATGGTAATAATCATCAATTTTACAGTCTTTATTGTTTAATAAAACTTTAAGTTCATTAATATCTTCATTAGTAAATTTATACGTTTTAAGATTTGCAAGACTCCAATACGCTTCACCATATCCTGTTTTAGTAGAAATAGCTTTTTTATAGGACACTATTGCCTCTTCAATCCTGCCTACAGCTCTTAGGGTATGGCCATAACTTAAATGTAATTGATTGTTCTCAATTTTTTTATCATTAATTATTATTTCAAATATTTCTAATGCATTGTCATGTTGATTTGCCAAGGCTAAATTAACTGCCTTTAATGTTAGATATTGAGCATTATCTTTATCTTTATCTAAAAGAAGATCTATTTCCTTTAAAGCTTCAAATGGAAGTTGTCTTTTATATAATAAATTTGCATAACTTAATCTAGCCTCATCATAATCTGGGGCTAAATCTAAAGCTCTTGTTAAAAGATATCCGGCATCTTTATATGCTCTAAATTTGACACCAATATCTGCTAATAATTTCATTGCATTTACATCCAATGGATCATCATTTAAATAGTTTCTTAATATTGGTTCAGCTTTTTTAAGTTTATCCTGAGAAATTAATTCCGCTGCTTTGATCAAATCAGGTGGAATATTGTTTTTAGTATAGCTACTCAATTTACATATAAAAAAGGCCGCATCAATGATACAGCCTTTAAGTTTTTATTTTAAAACTAGTTCAAATTCCAAGAATATCTTACACCAATAGTCATCGGTCTATTTACTGTGGTAAGTCTTTCAATATCCTCGCTATTGATATAAAGTTCTGCAACTTCATCAAATACATTATCCATATATATCTGCATAGTTGAGTTATCGCCTAGTTGAGTTGTGAATGACATATTACTTATCGCATAAGAATCTTGTAATTCTCTATCATCGTAAAATAAATCATTCCACATTTCATCTACGAATACATGGTTAAATTGAAAGCTTGATGTATCTGTTATATCTACATTGATAGTCACATTATATTTTTTGTCAGGTGTAAATGGTAAATCTTGACCATCTCTTGCCTCAACAACACCTCTTAATGTGTAATCTTCTTTTAATGCAGTACTATTTTCAGAAAACCCAACTGCAATACTTACAGCATCATTGACTAAATACTTTAAGTCAATTTCTGTACCATCACTTTCAGCTTTTCCGATATTATCTACTAGTCCTAATAATGATATTGATGAATCAAACCACCCAAGTTGTATATCATCCCAATCCATTATATAAAGTGCCCCATTAAGTCTAAGCCTTCCATCCATTAACATAGATTTAAAACCTATCTCTTTACTTTCTAAGAAGTCAGCGTCATATGTAGCACCTAACTGAGTTGTTCTGTTAGCTCCACCAGGTCTATAACCTTCAGAGAAAGTAACATACATCATTGAGTCATTATTTAATGCATATGATAAATTCACCTTAGTAATATCATCACTTCCACTATAGATAGAATTAACATTATCAGGTCTGGTTGCACTTCCTAAAATATAATTTGGCCACCAAACAGTTCCTACAAAACCTTTTAGTGTTGTATCCATATCAAATTTTCTCTTACCAAGAGTTAATTCCATTTTGTCATTAATCTGGTAATAAATTTCTCCAAAAACAGCTGATTCTTCTTCTGTTCTTACTTGATCAGTTTGATAATAAAGATCCTTTGAACCTGGAACAGCTGCTAAAGGATTTATTGCTGGTACATGCCATTGAGAATTATACTCAGTAACATTCTCGGTTTTAAATGAACCAAGAATCCAGTTCAATTTCCCATCACCTTTTGAAGACAGTCTTATCTCAGTAGTGTCGTATTCTTGATGAGTATCATTTTCAAATTGAATGCTAGGATCAACACATGGTCCAAAATAATATTCATAACAAGTATAGTAACCTTCAACATAACCATCTATTGAATAGTGTGAATAGTCACTTAAAACTTCAAAATCTCTGTCCATACTTGATGTTGTAAAGGTTAGGTCAGCAAAACCTAAGTCACCAGTTAACGTAACAGCAAATCTTTCCCAATCATCTGTTTGAGAATCGTCATAGAATCTGCTTACATTGTATTCACCAAGTGCGTCTGGATTATGGTCCCATACACCATCAGAAGTTGTCTTCTGACCCATTGATGACATATCTAATTTCCAATTTTCAGTTAAATCGATTCTCAATGCAGCTCTATATCCAGTTTTAACAGCATCATTAAAATTATCTTCAACATATAATTCGTTTGTTTTAGTAATGCCACTAACCGGATAAGTAATAGAATCAGCAACTGAGTCTATATAACCACCATCCCTGTCGTTATAACCTACTAATCTCAGAGCCATATTCTGTGATAATGGAATATTAACAAACCCTTCGACTAATGAGCTGGTTTGTCCACCTTTAGTTGATTCTGCACCAATATTGACACCTGAATCAAATTCACTCGTTGGTTTTTTAGTAATAATCTTTAAATTACCTGCTTGAGATGCAGCTCCATACAATGTGCCTTGTGGACCAGAAAGAGATTCAACTCTTTCAATGTCGTATATATGAACATCTAAATTATCACCAATCATAGTTACAGGTGATTCATCAAGATATATAGCTACGGCAGGACCCTGAAGTGATTGGTTGGAGTTACCTCCATCAGATATACCTCTCATAAATATCTGCCCCATTCCAGGCCTTCTCTGAACTGCAGAAACAGATGGCAACTGAAGTACATAATCAGCAAAATCTTTAATATTTAAAGATTCTAATTCATCAGCAGATAGCGTGGTTACACTGATTGGAACATCTTGTAAATTTTCAGTTTTCTTTTGTGCGCTAACAATAACTTCTTCAATCATTAAGTCATCTTGCGCGATAGTATTTGCACTAACTAAGACAGCAGAAGCTATTGCAGTAGCTTTTGTTGTTTTAATTACTGCGTCGTGTACTTTTTCAGCGTGAAATATATTCATGTTTTTCCCCAAATTTTTAAAAAAATCTAGTTAAAATATACAATAAATTCAAAATATAGTAAATTTTTATTAAAAATAATAAAATCATTAAAAAAGTGAATAATTATCTTAAATATATATTATCTCCAATATTCTTAACATTAATATTGTCGTGTTCTAATGACGATTTCTCTTTTTTGCCCTTAAATAAAGAATGGATAGTTAATGAAAAAGAGGCCACAAGGTGGTCAATGGTAAAGCATGATAATTTACCCACACTTACAGGTACTGTTAAATGGCAAAACTATATGATTTTCTTAGAAAATGAATTTAAAAAATATGGTGTTGTAGATATTTACAAAAACTCATGGGAATTTGATAGATGGGATATATCTGAAGATCCTTCAAATTGGACTCTTTCAGTTGAGGATAAGCAAGTTAGAGTGGCATATTATGGTGCTTATTCTGGTAAAACAAGCCTTGATGGTATAACTGCAGAAATGATTTTCTATGACCATGATAATCCACCTATTGATATTAAAGACAAAATTGTAGTTATACCAACCAGAAAGCATCCAAGTAAGCCATATAGTACAAACTACCTAACTAATTACACATACAATGAGTATGAATATGTATTAGATGGTGACACTCTTCCTGAGCCATTTGAATTTGTAGATCCTGAAGTTTCATTTACTTTTGATATTTGGTATCAACTTGCACAAAGACTTGATCAAATTCCTGAAGATGGAGAAGCTGCTGGAGCTGTAATTGTATATGACATGGCTTATGACAGAACAAAAGGTTTATATACTTTTCCTGTTCCCGATCATTATGATTCGCCTACAGTAATACTTTCTAGAGAAGATGGGGCTGGAGTAATTAAAGCAGCAAAGGAAAGTAAAGAAGCAACAATTATTTTAAACAGTAAAATTGAGAAGTCAGAAGCTTATCAATTAATTGGATACTTGCCAGGCAAACATTATGGTACTGATAAAGATGAGCAGATTATTTTAACCAACCATACTGATGGTCCATCAATTACACAAGATAATGGTGCATTAGGTATATTAGGCATAATTAAATACTTCTCCAATATTCCTCAAGAAAAAAGAGATAGAACTTTGCTTATTTATCTTGATTGCAGACATTATATGCCTGGCATGGAACAATCCCATAAAGATGTTTCATGGTTGAAAAAAAATCCTAACTTAAAAGATAAAGTTGTCGGATTAATACAAGCAGAACACCTTGGAGAAATGGACTACAAGGAGGTAAATGGAGAAGTACTCCCTACAGGGTTCACAGAACAATCATATTTATGGACAAGAAATAATGATTATTTAATAAAGTCTGGTAAAAACGCTTTAGATAGGTATGGTTGGTCTAGAGGAATGTTATCAGTTCCTGAACGACCCGGCCCAAATGGTAATATTCAACAAGTATGGTGGGGAGTTGGCATCATCGCATTAGCAAATGAACTAAGAGACAATGAAGATTGTGATGAATATTCTTGCGATGAAAGCCTAACTTCTAAGAGTCCTTTAGTTTGGAATGGATCAAGTTGTGAGGTTTGGACATGCCTTAATGTCCCTGCGTATGGTCAAGGTGGTTTCTTAGGATACTATTGGAATAAATATTCTGATATAAGTAAGTGGAACTCAGAACTATTTATTCAACAAACTTCTACTTTAATAGATCTTACTGGTGTTTTAATGTATAGCGATTTAGAAAAAATTAAGCCTATTTTAGGTGATCAAAGTTTTAGAAATACTGATATGAGTATTGCAGCACCAATCGATATTAATGAATAATTAATCTCACCATTAATCATAAAATATTAATATATAGTAGATATTACAATAAAAAATATTTTTAGTAGATTTTTGATTCAAATAAAGCTAATAACCTAACTCAATACATACCGGTTTTGCTTGACTGATCTTCATCTTCGAGTATCTATCATACGAAAATATATTAAACTTTTCTGAATCAAATTGATGCCATGTTTTATAGTTAGTATTTGGATTTCCGGTTTTTAAGAAATTTATCCAATGTGCTTGTATTTTTCTTGTTATAAGATCATCTATTCTTGAGGTTGGCAACCATTTATCATGTGTATTAAATATGTAAGGTATTTCTGCTCCATGATAAGCACCCATCTCTTTACTCTTTTCACCTTCTCTTACCCTATCAAATGAATAAAACCAAACATTATTATTTGTATGCTTAGTTAAAGATTTAGCAATAAATGATGATGGACAAGTCCAATTTCTCGACGTTAATAAATAATTAAGCTTTTTTTTCTCGCTTTTAATATCTTCTACAATTAAATTTAATTTATCATCATCTACATAAAACCCCCAACTTTCTCTTTCATCATAAAAATTAGATAAATAATAATCTTCAGCTAAATACATTAGTTCTTCATCTGAGTTGGTTCCAATAATAAGATCGACATGATTAAAATTTCCTGTATCAAATGATGTAAAAATCGGTTCGAGTATTGAATGATTGTCTACCACAGGATAATAGCCTGTATAACCATAAATCTTTTCTGCTTGATTGAGCAATTTTATTGAGTTAATTTTTTTTAGCTCATTAATACTAGCTCTTTTGTTATCATAACCAGTTAATTCAACAGATAGTTTATTAGATAACTTTATGTGTTCATTGCTTGCAATATAATCTTTATCTGAAATTGACCAGCCTGCACTTTGGTGGATTGCTCTTTTAAATAAATTTTTACTTAAGGGGGATGCTATTAAATGGGCTACATTTGTAGCGCCTGCTGACTCACCTGAAATTGTTACATTATGTGGGTCTCCGCCTACTTTAGAAATATTCTTTTTTATCCATTTTAACGATTCTATTAGATCAAGTAATGCAAAATTAGATACACCTAATTGAGGGTGCGAATAAAAACCAAATATGCCCAGTCTATATGCAACAGTAACTACTATTACTCCTTCTTTGGATAATTTCTCACCTATATAGTTTGGTTCAAAAGACCACCCTGCTCTATTAGAGCCACCATGAATATATACTAATACTGGTAGCTTGGTTTGTTTCTCAATATTTTCTGGGATCCACATGTTTAAATAAAGGCAATCTTCACTCACATCCGGCATATCGATATAATTTGGATCACCACCAAAACCAATAGCAACGCCTTTATACCAATTTACAATTCTTGGTCCTTGCATGCATGCTGATGCAAACTTATTTGCATAATATTTATCTTCATTAAATATTTTTGCTTTAGTCTTTTCCCATCGCAACTCACCAATAGGAGGCTCTGCAAAAGGAATGCCTAGATAAGTGTGAACATTGTTTTCTATGGTACCTATTATTTTAGTTTCACCTATATAAAAACTTACATCAGAATAAATATGATTAGTATTAAATAGAAAGAATGTTACTAAAAATAATTTATAAATTTTTGACATATTAAACTGCATATTTCTTATGGAATTCTATCAATCTTTTTTTCCATAGTTTAGTTAAAACATTAAATTCAGCAGGCTTTACAATAAATTCTTGAAATAATAAATCTCTATCAACCATTAATATAACTACTTGATTTATTTCTGTGCCAAACATTACATTATGAGCATTTGCATATGCACAACCTTGAAGAAAATAATCCTCTATCCATTCCCTTCTTTTCATCCTTCTTGATGTTTTAAAATCTATTATAGATGGAATATCATTAATTTTTCCGACACAATCAGCTGTCCCAGCATATAAACCATCAAGCATTAAACCAACCTCAAGACCCCAAACTTCAGAAATAGTTTGTATTCCTGTATCAATAAATTTATCTGTAATTTTATTTGCAATAATACCATTTTGATCATCACTAAAATTCTTCCAATCCTTTTCATTTAAAAAATTTTCTAAGGCCTCATGAACCATACTCCCAATATCAGTACTTTGTTTAGTTATCCTGTCAGCCTCATCATCACCAACCTTATTTCTCCATTGCTGAATTGAGTCTGATTTGTCTGATGTTTTACCTAGAACAGTAGTAACGCTTGGAACTGTTTGATTTTTTGAATCTATATAATATCTACCAATTTCTTTATCTACTCTTTTTAACTCAGGATATTGATAAATATTTGTTATCATTGTCTAAATATTTCTATAGTTTTAATATGTTCAAATTAAAAATAAATCCATTATGGAGTAAATCAGTTTTACTGATTACATTTTTATTTTTAATTATTCTTTCATCATATGTTTTAACTAATCCAAAAGGAAGTGCTGAATCATTAAAATTAATATATGATTTTTTTGCAATTAATTTCGAGTCGTTCTTTTTATATTTTGGATTTAGTATCTTGGTAATATTAATCTTTATAGCCATTTCATCAGCAGGCTCAAAAAAAATTATATTAAAAGGAAGGGCTGATTATTCATATTTTTCATGGTATTCAATGCTTTTTGCTACTGGTATGGGTGCAGCACTTCTTTATTGGTCTACATATGAATGGCTAGTCTATTATACAAATCCAATTGATGGTGAAGAGCAATCTTTATTAAAAGCAAGGTCCTATCCATTATTCCACTGGATGTTTACAGGATGGGCCTTATATATCCTCCCTACGGTAGCATTTGTTTTTTCTCTTATGAAAAATTCAAATACACCACTAACTTTTTCTGGAATACTTCTAAAAAAACAATCTGGGCCAATAAGAATTATTTTAGATATTTTTTTTATCGGTGCAATCTTAACTGGAGCGGGCGTTGGTTTGGCACTCTCTTTCCCTCTTATGTCTGCTGCTATTGCAAAATTATTTAATTTAAATCAAACAATATATCTTGATTTTTTAATGTTATTTATATGTATGTGTATTGTCTCTGTTAGTGTTTATAGAGGCCTTCAAAATGGCATAAAAAAACTAAGTAATTTCAATATAATTCTTGTAACCACTTTTTTGGCTTTAATTTTAATAACTGGTCCTACAAAATATATTATTATTAATACCCTTGAACCAGTTTCATACGTTTTTAAAAACTACTTATCATTAAGTTTGATTCAATCAAAATATTCACTTGATTGGACTGTATTTTATTGGGCATGGTATATCGCGCTAGCACCAGCAGTAGGTGCTTTCATAGTAAATATTTCTAATAATAAAACTGTGAGGGAGTTAATTTTTGGAGCCTTAATTGTTGGTTCGCTTGGTTGTATTTTACATATTGGTATTCTTTCAAACTTATCTATTTATTTTTATGAAAATGGTATCTTGGATGCTCCAAAAATATATATTGATGGGTCATTAACATCACATGCTCTGGTTGTTGAAACAATTTCATCCATAAATCATGGATCCATATTTTTAATTTTATTTACAATAATTGCTATTGTATTTTTATGCACAACTTATGATTCTTTATCTTATATATTGGCAACAGCTTCTATGAAAAATTTTAATGATAAGCCTTCAAAAAACTTGCGTGTATTTTTTGCAATTATTCTGATGATTCAACCAGCACTTATTATGTTCTTAGGAGGAAAGGACTCATTTATGTGGCTTTTAGTTGTAATATCTGTACCATTGATGATTATTTATTTATTTCTAGTATTATCAATCTTTAAAAATGCAATTAAATTTAAAAAATCATAGAGCAAATATTTTTGAAAAAAATCAATTTGACTCAAGCAAACCATCTGTAATATTTATTCCTGGAGCAGGAATGGACCATAGAATAATATCTATGTTTAATTTAGATCCTATTCAAGATCGATATAATATTTTAGGATTTGATTTACCTGGCCATGGATATACAACTGGACCAATTGTTGATTCAATTGCCGATCATTCTTCATTTTGTATAGAAGTTTTTGAACAGATTGATATTATTGATCCAGTAATAATTGGACATAGTTGGGGTGGACTGGTTGCATTAGATTTATCTACAAAAACAGATAATAAAATGGCTATTTGTATGAATATTGCATACCCTTTTCTAGTTGGCGATATGTTACTTGATTATGCTAAAGGTAACCTAGACCAAGCAGTAGAATTCTTAATGAAATATGGTATTTATAAACTCCCTGAGACTGAAATTAAAACTAAAGGTTTCGGCACAATGGGTTCAGGTTTTTATGGAAGATCAAAAGGACAAATTAAATCTCCATATGGAACAAAGGTAGTTGAGGATGATCCAGAAAGAGAAATTAGACTCTATCCATTAAAAAGATTATTTAATCAATCTGAAAAAGAAATAAGTTCAATTGATTTAAAATCTTGTAACTCTTTTAGGTTAAATGACGATCAGATTTCTAATCTAAAAAATATAAAATATATTTTTAGTGAAAAAGATAAATTAGCAAGATTTAATCCTGAAAATGAACTACTTAAAAATGTTGATCATGAAAAAGATATAATTATTCTTGATGATGTTGGTCATTTTCCTTATTTTGAAAGTCCTGATCAAATAAATAAGGTATTAATTAAAATACTAGATATTTCTTAAATTAATTTTTATTTAAAAATTTATTTAAAACTAAATAGTTATCTTCTTTATCAACTTCACTAAAAACCTCGTGTCGAGCACCTTCAATTAATTTGATAGATATATTTTTAAAAATATTTTTTAAAAAGATATAAAGTCTTTCCACACCTTTTCCATTCCCTCCAACTGGATCATTTGATCCAGAAATTATTAAAATTGGTATAGATTTATCTGCATGGATATAATTTTTTTTATCGAAAACTGATTCCATTCCATTTGCTAAATCATTCCACAGACCATTTGTCACCATGAAACCGCAAAGCGGGTCATCAATATAATTATCAACATTTGTATTATCAGATGATATCCAGTCTTTATTAGTTCTGTTTGGTTTAAAAAATTTATTATATGAGCCAAGAGTAATGTTATCTAAAAATTTACTGATTCCTTTTTTTCCAAAAAATATTATTTGCATCCTTATTAATAAACTTTGAAGAGTTAATAAAGAAGAAGGGATTTTAGAGGATCCTGACAAAATTAAACCATTTATACTCATTTTATTCTGCATTGCACCAAGAGCAATCCATGACCCCATACTATGTGCTAGTAGATATTGTTTTAGATTTGGGTACTTTTTTTTAGTCTCTTTAATGATTAAAAGTAAATCATCTATCACAAGAGCCCAGCCATTTTCTTCAGCAAAAAAGCCCTTTTGATTGTCTTTAATTCTTTTTCCATGGCCTCTATGATCTATAGCAACTACATGAAAACCATCATTATTTAATTTTTTAATTAGCCATTTATATCTGCCAATATGCTCAGCCATACCATGACTTATATGGATAACGCCTTTTACATCATATGTGTTTGATAAATACTCATATATATAATCATTTTTGATAGAGGTATTTAAATTCATAATTTATAATAAACTCATACTTGGATTAATGAAATATTATGGATGAAATTCATATAGCAGGATCTGGGATTTGGTTTCCAGATGATCTAATTACTAATGATGAGATCGTTGCATCATTTAATTCTTATGTAGATTCATACAACAATTTAAATAAAGATAAAATATCTGCCGGAGAACTGGAATCTCTTGAGCATTCTTCATCTGAGTTTATTGAAAAAGCCTCTGGTATTAAAACAAGGCATGTAATTGATAAAAAAAATATTCTAGATATTAATAGAATGATGCCATCTCTTAAGAATGAAGATGAATCTAGAATGTCTATACAGGCAGATGCTGGGATTAGAGCAGCCAAAATAGCAATGAAAGAAGCAAATGTATCTCCAGAAGATATAGATGGAGTTATTTTAGGTACATCACATGCTGCAAGATATTATCCAGCTGTTGCTATCGAAATACAGAATGAATTGGGTATAGATGGATATGCATATGACATGCTTGTAGGATGCTCATCAACAACTTTTGCTATTAATAATGCATATAGTGATATTGCTTCAGGTTTAGCTGATACAGTTCTTGTTATAAATCCAGAAATATCCACACCAGCAGTAAACTTTACCAAAAGAGATATTCATTTTATATTTGGTGATGGATGTGTTGCTACTGTTGTAAAGAGAGATAGTAAGTCTGAAAAAAGTTTTAAAATTATTGATAGAAAATTAATAACGAAATTTTCTAATAATATTAGAAGTGATTGGAGTTATTTATCAAGAACTGCAATAGACCATAAAACAGAAGAAGAATTACTTTTCTATCAAAATGGTAATAGTGTTTTTAAGGAAGTTTGTCCCTTAGTTGCTGAATTTATTACTACACAATTAGATAAAAATAATATTAAACCTGATGAAATAACAAAATTCTGGTTACACCAGGCAAATGCCAGAATGATCAATCTTATAGTTTCAAGAATAATAGGTAGTAATGAATTTGATACTAACTTAGCCCCCTTACCTATTCAAAAATTTGGTAATTTAGCAAGCGCGGGTTCAATGTTTGCATTTAATCTAAATAATGACCTTGAAAGAGGTCAAAAGGGAATAATTTGTTCTTTTGGTGCAGGATATTCTGTATGTTCATTATTAGTTGAAAGGGTATAAAATTATGGGTGAATATGACGCAGTATGGGTTTTTATAATTTCATTAATTTTTGTTAGCTTTTATATATACATTGAAGCGAGGCCTAAAGGTTCAAATCTTTTTGGCAATATCTCAGAGACAATCAGTAGATTCTTTAGAAAAAGATAATGCTTAGGGTTGATCCAAAAATCAATGCTATTATTTTAGTTCTTATAACACTTATTGTAGGTAGTCTTGCATCATCAAATACAGGAACTGATTCATGGTATCAAGGTCTTGTTAAATCTGATTTAAACCCTCCTGGGTATGTATTTGGAATTGTTTGGCCAATATTATATTTATTAATGGGGATAACAATTTGGAGAACATACAATACAATTAAGAATCTCTTTTATGCCCAATTATTTTTTAATGCGATATGGTCATGGTTATTTTTTTCTTTTCACTTGCCGCTAATATCACTATTTGATATATGGTTATTGATATTTATTAATATAAAAATATTATTAATTCTGTTAAAACAAGATAAATTTGCTGCATTTTTATATGCACCATATATTGTGTGGTTGTTTTTTGCTTCTTATTTAAACTTATTTATTGTAATAAATAATTAAATAAACAAGCCTACTATCAATCCTGTCATACATGAAGCCAATGTTGCTCCAACTAAGGCCTTAAATGAAACATTAATTAAATCATCCTTTCTCTCTGGTGCCATCGCTGTTATACCAGAAATTAATATTCCAACTGAAGAAAAGTTTGCAAAGCCGCATAGGCTATAAAACGTTATTAGTTTAGATTTATCAGACAACTCACCATTCTCTAGTGAAGCCAATCCAGGATAGGCAACAAATTCATTTAGTGTTGTCTTAATGCCTAATAATTCTCCTGCGATGACAGCTTCGTTCCATGGTATGCCCATAAGCCATGCTATAGGAGCAAAAATATATCCTAAAATAATTTCTATGGATAGATCAAATCCAAATTGATATGAAATTAAACCTAAAATTGAGTTAACAATATATACCAATGCTATTACTGCTATTAGTATTGTACCTACACTAACTGCAATACTAGCACCATCAGAAGAGCCTCTTGTCACCGCATCCATAGTGCTTTTATAAACTTTAGGAATCTTATTTTCATTAAAATCTGTTATTGAATTTGATGGAATCATAATATTTGCATACATTATTGCTGCTGGTACAGACAAAACAGATGCTGTTATAAAGTGTTGTATTAAATTTTCATCTGCAAAAGCGGTATCTAGAATGCTTATTAATGCAACCATAACTGATCCAGCAACAGTTGCCATTCCTGCTGTCATTAGTATTAGTAATTCTTTATTAGACAAATTACTAACATAAGGTCTAATTAATAATGGAGCTTCAACCTGACCAACAAAAACGTTTGCAGCTGCTCCCAAACCTACAGGTCCTCCAATGTTAAATAGCTTTTGACATGCTTGAGAAATTAGATTAACAATAAAAGGAAGTATGCCCCAATACCACAAGATAGCTGAAACACATGCCATAACAATTATGTAAGGCAAGACTCCAAAAGCAAAAGTTTCTAATAAAGACCTATATGGTGTATCTAAGTCAGTTGGAGGATAGCCAAATACAAAACTAGCGCCTTCCATAGTTGCTTCTTGTAAAATAATTACTCCATTACCTAGTAATTCAAAAGCGGTAATAACGATTGGAATTTTTAAAAGTATTGCTGCTAAAACAATCTGAGCAAGGATCCCATAAACAATGTATTTGAAATTTATAATTTTAAAGTTTTCAGAAAATGGTATTGCAATAATAATAAGTCCTATAAAACCTATTATTATTTGAGTTATTGAAAGTATATCCATATGTTAATAAAGCTTGATTTCTTTTAATCTCTGGTCTAAAAAATCATCTGCCAAAACTCCTTTATCATCTTCTCTATAAACTGATTTCAATATTATTGATGGAGCGGGATGAAGAAAAAAAGGAATGCTGTATCTTGGCTTTGATTCTGTTTGTTTATCTTGGATAACTCTATGAGTTGTGCTTTTGAGTTTTTTATCAGTCAC
>CACDCN010000006.1 GCA_902551185.1 uncultured SAR86 cluster bacterium
ATATTCCAAGCAAATACATAAAACAATTTTTATCAGAAGATCATTCGGAGGCTATAGGATTATCAGTTCCTGGCATGCCTCTTGGGTCTCCCGGCATGGAAGTTGAAGATCGTTTTATGCCTTATGATGTACTTATTCTTTTTAAAGATGGTACAAGTAAGATTTATGCTGAAGTAAGACAATAAATATTTTATTTTTCATTTAATTAAACCTATTTAAAACATTGTTGCCTTTATCTTAAGGTATTGACAACTATGTTATCTTTATATGACACACTTTTAGGAATACCAAAATGAATATTAATGTTTCAAACAGACTGCCCGTAACAGTGCTATCTGGTTTTTTAGGAGCAGGCAAGACTACGGTGCTTAGCCATATTTTAAATAATCGTCAAAATAGAAAAGTTGCAGTTATCGTTAATGATATGAGTGAAATCAATATTGATGCTTCTCTTGTTAAAAATGAAGTTTCTTTAAATCGTAGTGAAGAAAAACTAGTTGAAATGAGTAATGGTTGCATCTGTTGCACGCTAAGAGAAGACTTATTAGTTGAGATTAATAAATTAGCTGAAGAGAAAAAGTTTGATTATCTTGTTATTGAATCAACTGGTATATCAGAACCATTACCTGTTGCTGAAACTTTTACATTTGAAGATGAAAATGGAGTCTCACTATCTAATGCTGCAAAATTAGACACAATGGTAACTGTTGTTGATGCTGTAAATTTTATGAAAGATTATGAGGAAGCAAAATATTTGCAAGAAACAGGTGAATCTTTAGGTGAAGATGACGATAGGAGTGTTGCTGATTTGCTTGTAGATCAAATTGAATTTGCAGATGTAATTCTAGTAAGTAAGACTGATTTAGTTAAAAAAGAGGATATCAAAAAACTTAAAGCTATCATAAAAACTCTTAATACTCAGGCAGAAATTATTCCAATAACGGAAGGTCGAATTGAAATTGGTAAAGTCCTTAATACAGGACTGTTTAACTTCGATAAGGCTAAGGAGGCTCCTGGATGGCTTAAAGAAATGAGAGGTGACCATATACCAGAAACAGAAGAATATGGTATTAGCAGTTTTACTTATAAAGCTAGAAGGCCTTTTTATCCAGAAAAATTTTATACCTTTCTTCATAGTACTGAGCAATATGGCAAATTAATAAGGTCAAAAGGTTTCTTTTGGTTAGGTTCTCGACTTGAATATGCAGGACAATGGAGTCAGGCAGGAGGAATTGCAAGATATGGTTATGCAGGTTTATTTTGGAGATCTGTTCCAAGAAAAGATTGGCCAACTGATGAACAGGCCCTTGCTTCGATAAAAGAAAACTGGATCGAACCTTTTGGTGATATGAGACAAGAATTGGTATTTATTGGTCAAAGTCTTGATGAAAAAGCTATAACAAATGCATTAGATAATTGTCTTGTAACTGAAGACGATATGTTAAAAGGTGAAGAGTTCTGGACCAATCTTAATGATCCCTTTCCTCCCTGGCAAGAAATTCAATAATGGTGGGCCCGGGAGGACTCGAACCTCCGACCAATGGATTATGAGTCCACTGCTCTAACCAACTGAGCTACAGGCCCAATGTTCATATGAACAAAAGAGCGATAATTATATAAGAATTAATTTTTTAAGGAAGTCTTTAAACTTTCCATCTAAACCTGATAGGCTATTATCTTATAATGATTAATCTTAGTGATGCTACTCCATTTGCTGAAGGAGGCAATAGGAAATGCTATGTGCATCCAAATAATCCTAATAGATGCCTTAAAGTAGTTCATCCTGGGCTGCTTCAAGAAATTAAAAAGAATAAGCCTTGGTATAAAAGATTTAGATCAATAGATAGTTTTGATGATAACTTAAGAGAAGAACAAGCCTATAAACAAAAAGCTCTTATTAAAGATAATCCAAATCTATGGAAACATTTAGCTAAGTGGTATGGAATGACTAAAACAGATATTGGAATGGCCTCTGAGACTGAACTAATAAAAAATGACAATCAGATTGCTGAAACTCTTGAAAATTATTTATTCACTTATGGGGTTACTGAAGAAATAAAAAAATCTATAGAAGAATTTCAAATGTGGTTAAGAGAAAATTTAATCTTAACTAAAAATCTTATTCCCCATAATCTTGTTCTTAAGGAACAGGATGGAAAAATAATTATTAAAATTATAGATGGTCTCGGGCCACAAGCATTCATCCCTCTACATGACTATTCAACTTATTTTGCTAAACGATATGTCGAAAAGAGAATTAAGTTAATGTGGAGTAGGATTAATTGGGATCTGTCTGGGAGAAAAGGTAATTGGAAATAAACTTTATTCGTCCAAGAAGCTTTTTTAAGTGACTTGATCTACTAGGATGTCTTAATTTTCTTAAAGCTTTTGCTTCAATCTGTCTTATTCTTTCTCTAGTAACATCAAACTGCTTACCCACTTCTTCAAGCGTATGATCAGTATTCATACCTATGCCAAATCTCATTCTTAAAACCTTTGCTTCTCTTGCGGTAAGTGAAGCAAGAACATCATCGGTTGCAAAATGTAAGCTTTCTTCAGTTGCATTCTCTAAAGGAGACTCAATTACAGTATCTTCAATGAAATCACCTAAGCTTGAATCCTCATCATCCCCAATAGGCGTTTCAGTTGAAATGGGTTCTTTTGCAATTTTAAGCACTTTTCTAACCTTGTCTTCAGGCATATCAAGCTCTTGACTTAACTCTTCTGGAGTTGGTTCTCTTCCCATATCTTGCATCATCTGACGAGAGACTCTATTTAATTTATTTATAGTTTCAATCATATGGACTGGGATTCTAATTGTTCTTGCTTGGTCTGCAATAGATCTTGTAATAGCTTGTCTTATCCACCATGTTGCATAAGTAGAGAATTTATAACCCCTTCTATACTCAAATTTATCAACCGCCTTCATTAGGCCAATATTACCTTCTTGAATTAAATCTAAAAATTGTAGCCCTCTATTGGTGTATTTTTTTGCAATGGAAATAACTAATCTAAGGTTAGCCTCAACCATATCCTTTTTAGCCCGTCGCATTTTGGTTTCTCCCATAGACATATTTCTATTAATTTCTTTAATTTCCTTAATAGATAAGCCAATTTTTTCTTCAAGAGCTAGAATGTCTTTTTGAGCAATAACAACATCTTGTTTAACCGCTTCTAGTAAATCCTTTTTATATTTTTTTTCTTTCATTAGGCTATCAACCCATCTAACTTTCGTTAAATTATCTTGATATAAAGCTAAAAAATCTTTTCTAGGTATGCGAGCTTTTTTAACTAGCTCATTTTGAATAAATCTTTCTTTCTCTCTCAAGCTATTTAATCCGTGTCTTGCAATAGCTGCAATATCATCGAACATTCTTGGGCTAAATTTTAAAAACTGGAAAATTTCCCCAAGTTTTTTGTATTCTGCATTGGCTTCTTTTGAGTGCCTTCCTTTTTTCTCAATAACTTTAGTAGTTTTATTAAATTGTCTTTTGAGGCTAGTCATTCGTCTTTTAACTTCTTTCATATCAGGACCAGAAGAAGTTTCTTCATCTGATGATTCAGCAGCCTCTGCTTCTTCTTTAGCTCTTTGGCTTCCAGGTCCTGCCGAAGGAACTTCCTCCATTTCTTCTAAGAAGCCTGTCAAAAAATCATTAATCTTCTTTTCACCATCTTTTACAAGCTGAAAATAATGTAAAACATATTCAACCGTTTTTGGATAATAAACACTGGCATCTAAAAGATCTCTCATTCCCTCTTCTATTCTCTTAGCTATCTCTATCTCGCCTTCTCTTGTTAAAAGATCAACGGTTCCCATTTCTCTCATATACATTCGAACCGGATCAGTAGTTCTTCCAGTTTCATTCTCTACAGCAGCAAGAGCTTCTGCAGCTTGTTCTAGAGCAATATCATCAGAATTTTCAGATTCAGCAAGCATCAAAGTATCAGCATCAGGTGCAGTTTCATGAACTTGCAAACCCAAGTCGTTAATCATTCCAATGATTTCATCTACCTGATCTGGATCAGATATATCATCTGGCAAATGATCATTGACATCGGCATAAGTTAAATAGCCTTGTTCTCTGCCTTTTTCTATGAGCTCTGCAATTCTTGAGCCCTTTTGGTTTAATTTATCCACAGATTAGTTCTACCTCGAGTATATCCCCTATATGTATGGATTGATTACTAAAAATCAATCTAATTTGAGCTTAAATCTTTTATTAAAGCTGCTTCTTCCTGCGACATTTTATCTTTTTTTAGAATAATTTGTTGTAATTCTCTTTTTTCAGAAGAAGTAAGTTCTTGCATATTATACTTTTCTTTTAAAATTTCTTCTCTTTCAGCTTCAGATTGAGCAATTAACTCCAAGCAATCTTTTATCATAGACAAAGCATCTTCTTTAGATAATTTTATTTCTGATACCAATGCTTCACCAAAAATATTTTTAACATTTTCATTTGCTATCTTTTCTAAAATAATTGAAGCTGAAGATTCAGGGTTGTCTATATAAAAACCTTTAATATCTTTTAGAAAAGAAAATTTAGAATCTGTTTTAACTAAATCAAACTCCTGCATAGTTGCTAATTTAGGGTATTGGATTAGTGCCATAAAAATACCTAAAACAGATTTCCTTAAAACAGAACTGGAATTTTTTTTAACTTCTTCTTTTTTTGAGATATTTGATTTTACTGAATTTGAAGTATTTTGAGTAAGCTTGGATAAATCTAGATCACAAATATTAGATATTTCTTTGATGTATGCTTGTTTTAAAGTATCGTTCGAAATTTTATTAATTAGTGGTAATGCAAAACGAGCAACCATTGATCTTCCCTCTACAGAAGATAAATCATCCTGTTCTTTTATAGTTTCTATAAAAAATTCAGAAAATGATTTTGATTCTTTTGCTAGTTTTATGAATGCATCTTTGCCATTTTTTCTAATATAACTGTCTGGATCTTCTTCTGGATCAAGAAATATAAAACTAATTCTAGTATCTTCGCGAAGAAGTGGTAAAGCATTCTCAACAGCTCTCCAAGATGCTTTATGGCCAGCCTCGTCACCATCAAAAACTATATAAATTGTATTTGTATAGCTTAAAATCTTCCTCAGCTGTTCTTGAGTAAAGGCAGTCCCAGATGAGGCAACAGCATTTTTTACATCGTATTGAAATAAACCTATCACATCCATATATCCCTCAACGAGAAAAATAGAATCAGGCCTCTTATTAACTTGTCTAGTTTCAAAGAGGCCATAAAGCTCATACTTCTTTTTGTAAGTTTTGGTTTCTGGTGAATTAAGATATTTTGCTTGGTCATTTTTATCTTCAATTAGCCTGCCGCCAAATGCAATACATTCCCCTTTTATATTTCTTATCGGAAACATCAGCCTGTCCCTAAACCTATCATAAAATTCTCCATCATCATTATTTCCAAACAAACCAGATTCTTTAATATCTGTTTCTTCAAATTCTTTTGTTAGTTTTTCATGTAATGTAGGTTTTTTGTTTGTTGAATACCCTAATTGAAAAAACTTGGCGATCTCTCCAGAAATACCTCTATTTTTTAAATATGCAACAGTATTAATACCATCTTTTGATTTAAGTTGTTCATAGAATATTTCTGCAGCACGATTATTTATTTTTGTAGCATTAGAGGTATCGATCGGCGCTTCTTGTTTAGGAACCTCCATTCCAACTTGAGAGGCCAGCATTTCAACTGCTTCAATAAAATCAAGCCCATCATATTTTCTTAAAAAATGTATGGCATTGCCAGATTCTTTACAACCAAAACAGTGATATGTTCCAGTCTCTTCATAGACTTTAAAAGATGCAGTCCTTTCTTCTCCCGAACCATGAAATGGACATTTTGCCCAATATCCACCACCCTTTCTTTCAAGAGTCACTCTTCTTCCAATTACATCAACAATATTTACAGAAGCTAGTAAACGTTCAATAAATGATGATGATATCGACATAATTATTTATTTATATTAAACCAATTATCTATTAATATCTTTGCAGCATTGGCATCTACAGTTTCTACATTATTTTCTTTAAGAATATCTTTTGCTTCAAATGTTGTGAGTCTTTCATCAACATATTCAAACTTTGCGTCGTATAAACTTTCCAGTTTTTTATAAAAGGCATCTACTTTCATCATAATTTCACTATCTGTTCCATCCATATTTAAGGGTTTCCCAACAAGAATAAGTTCAGGCTTCCATTCTTCTAACAATATACTAATATCATTCCAATTCACTTTATCATGATTATTAAAAATTACTTGGAGTGGAGAAGATGTATAGGTTGAAGTCTGACCTACAGCAACACCTATCTTTTTTTCTCCAAAGTCAAAAGCAACTATTTGCATCTAATTAGAGGAAAAATTCCAATCTCTTACTATCTCAAGAACACTGTATTCATTTGACATGCTTATATTAAATGGTGCGAAAGGTGATGATTCTTTGAGAATATTAATCGCCATATCATCAATCAACCTATTACCTGAAGATATGAGTATCTCAGAATTAACTAAATTACCGTATACATCTATCGTTGCCATAATTTGCACCTTACCATTCAAGTAATTCCTATTATTCGAAATGATCTTGTCTCCTGTCATTTCAATCTTCCTCTGCCAAAGATTTAAATAAACCGCCTCTTCATTATTTACTTCAGAGTTAGCTTGGAGCTTTTTAACTTTAAGAGGTTTATATGTATTTTTTGAAGCTTGGATATTGCCGCTTTTTTGTGAAGGTAGGTCTTTTATATAATCTTCTTCAGAGCTGAAAGCTGCATCTACTAGGTAGTCTTGATTAGAATTTGCTAGCTTTACGTTAATAATTGGTGATTCATTAAAAATTGGAAGTTTGTAATAGGTTGTAATAGAAATTCCAAAAATTAATATGGAATGAATAGCAATAGAAATAATAAAAGACTTATTAAATGTTAAAGAGCGTTTACTAGCTTTTTGCTTTGAAGATAATAATGAATTCATAGGCCTTTAAAATATTCTGCAATTGGATTCAATCCTGTTTGATCAAAAATCTCTCTTGCGCAAGTTGGGCTAGTTATATTAATTTCAGTTAAGTGTTTACCAATCACATCTATCCCAGCAAAATTAATATGCTTTTCTATCAAGAATTCTCCAACCTTTTCACCTATCATTTTTTGATAATCTGAAATGTCTCTAGCCTCACCCCTTCCTCCAGCGGCAAGATTGCCTTTAAAACTATTACCTTGAGGTATCCTAGCTAATGTCTTTTGGAAGGGTTTTCCATGGATAATAAGTATTCTAAAATCGCCATCGTATATATCTTCTATGAATTCTTGGCAAATAATATGGGTTCGTTGGGAATTTGTCATTTTCATTAATAGGTCTTTATTTTCCTCATTTAATTCATCAATTTTATATATTGAAGCCCCGCCCATTCCATCTATAGGTTTAATTATTATTGTCTTATGGAGTTCAAAAAAATTTTCTATTTTATTTATATCAGAAGTTACTATAGTCTTCGGAATAAATTCTTTGAAATGTAACGCAAAAATTTTTTCATTAAATTCTTTAATTGCTGTTGGTTTGTTGAATACAGCAGCTCCTTGTTTTTCTGCCAATCCAAGCAAATGGAGGGCATTGATATAATTTTCATTTACAGGGGGGTCTTTACGCATAAAAGAAAATTTAAAATCAGATAATCTTATTTCTTGTTTTGAAATTCCTTCAATCTGTGTAGAGCCGGCAGAAAGTATTTCTCTAGAGGTGCTATAAACAATACCTTCATCAACATATAAATCGTTAATCTCACACTGAAATGTATTAAAACCCAGGCTTATTGCCTCCTCCATCATCAATATTGAAGTATCTTTCTTTGTATTTAGATCTTTATAAGCATCGGTTATAAATAAAACTTTATCTGTCATAACTAAATTTTACCAAAATGATTCTTAATTAAAGTAGAAATATATATTGCTGCTGTTTCTGATCTTAAAATATTCCTACCTAAATATCTTTTCTTTATTTTAGATTTATTCATTAATTCTAATTCGGTCTCTGAAAAACCTGATTCTGGACCTGTTATAAAAGCAATCGAAGAACTTTTATCTAATTCTTCTTGATTAAAATATTCCTCAGCATCAGTATCAAAAAAATATACTCTATGGCCTGTGCTTATCAAAGCTAATGCATTTTCAAGATTTTTTGATTCAAATATTTCTGGTAGAAAATTATTTCCACATTGCTTGCATACGCTTATGATAATCTCAAAAGTTTTCGCAATAATTAATCTTAAATCTTTTTTTGCAACACTTTGATCAACAAGATCTGGTTTATAAATAATAAATCTATTAACGCCTATTTCAGTCAGTTTTTGTATCATAAAATTAAAATTATTTTTTTTTATAAAAGGGATAATTGCTGTAAGCACCCTTTTTGGGCCAACATCATTATTTAATTTACTTATCTTTTCTAGCTGACAATTTTTTTTCGTTATTTGAAGAATCTTACATTTAGCCGACCTGCCATTTCCATCAAAAACCTCCACTAGATCATCTTCTTTTAGCCTTAATGCTTTTATTAAATGCTTAGATTGAGGCTCATCTATATAAAATATGTTATTAGGCTCAGATAAGGATTTACAATATACTCTATGTATTCTCACACTATTATTATAGCTATAGCTAAGGAATAAATGTCACAGATTGAACTTATATTTATTAGGCATGGGGAAGCGTCTGATGCTTGGGACAATCACCCAGATCCTGGCTTAAGTAAAACTGGAATTTTTCAATCTAATAATCTATTGAATAATAAAGATCTTGGATCACTTGAAAATTATTCTTTCATATCAAGTCCAAAGTTGCGAGCAATTGAGACTGCAAAACCATTAGTAAAAAAATTTAACAAGGAATTAAAAATAGACAATACTTTTATTGAAATACCATCAGAAAATATAGATCTTAACGATAGACAAGATTGGATTAAGAAAATCATAAAGACCAATAAAAAAGATCTCCCAGATTATGTAAAATTATGGAGCGAAAATATTTATAAAAAAACAATATCTTTTAAAAAGAACTCAATTATTTTTACTCATTTTATGGTCATTAATGCACTTATGAGTGAGATAACTAGTTCTGATACTCTCTTATATTTTCATCCTGGCTATACATCGATAATTAAAATTAAAATAGCTGAAAATAAAATTCAGTCTTTTTTAATACAAGAAAGTAAAAAAACACACATAAATATTTAAAAATCTATTGAGCAATTTTTAAACAACTGTAAACTTAATCTTCTTTAACCATAATATTTATTTTGAAAAGTAAAAAAAAATCATTCGATAGTTATTCAAAAAATCCTCTAAAAGATGAGGTTAGAAAGGCTATGAGAAGATATTTCAATCAACTTGATAAAAAAAATATACCTATTGATGTCTATGAACTAGTGCTTAAAGAAGTCGAGCCTCCTCTTTTGATATCAGTTATGAAATTTGCTAACAATAATCAGTCTAAAGCAGCTAGGATTCTTGGAATTAATAGAACGACCTTAAGAACAAAATTAAAAAAATATAACATTAACTAATGAGTTTGGTAAAACCAAAAATAGCTTTAATAAGTCTTTCTGATAAAACTAATATAGAAAAGATAGTAAATTTTTTAATCGAAAAAAATGTAAAGATAATATCAACCGGTGGAACCTATAAATCTATTAAAGAAATTACAGATAATGTTATTGAAGTGTCTGAATTTACCGGTTTTGAAGAAATGATGGATGGAAGAGTTAAGACACTTCATCCAAAAATTCATGCCGGCATCCTTTCAAGGAGAGACTCAGATATGGAAGAGCTGAAAGATAGTGGTTATGAAGCCATTGATCTTGTTATTGTAAATTTATATCCATTCAAGGAAACAATTCAACAAGACTGTTCTTTTGAAGAAGCTATAGAAAAAATTGATATTGGTGGCCCCACAATGATCAGAGCGGCTGCAAAGAATTTTAAAGATGTTGTGGTGATATCGGATCCGGAAGACTATGACAAAATAATGGATGAATGGAATGCTAATGATGGCATTTCTTATGATCTTCGTAAGAATTTGTCACAAAAAGTTTTTGCTTTAATGTCTGATTACAATAAATCAATATCTGACTATCTAAAAGGCGATGATAAAAAGATACATGATTATATTATTAAAAAAAGTACTTCACTAAGATATGGCGAAAATCCTCATCAATCTGCAACGTTATTCACTTTTGATAATTTAGAAAATCGAAATATTGCAAATGCTGAAATTATTCAAGGTAAGGAACTTTCTTATAATAATATCGTGGATGCGGATGCGGCATGGGAGTGTGTAAGAGAATTTATTAACCCTGCATGTGTAATAGTCAAACATGCGAATCCCTGTGGTGTTGCCGAAGCTAATTCAATTGACGATGCTTATGATTTAGCTTTTAAAACAGATCCAACATCTGCTTTTGGGGGAATAATTGCTCTTAACAAAAGAGTTAGTTTGGCTACAGCAAAAGAAATAAACTCAAGGCAGTTTGTCGAAGTTATTATTGCGCCAGAATTTGAAGAAGAAGCAATAAATGAATTTTCGAATAAGAAAAATATTAGAATATTGAAAGTAGATATTAAACAAGATAATCCGTATCCAGGAACCATAAAAAAAGTATCTGGTGGAATTTTAGTTCAAGATGATGATGAAAAAAGTGTAGGAATTGATGATCTGAAATGTGTCACTAAAAGACAACCGTCAAAAGATGAAATGCAGGATTTAATGTTTGCTTGGAAAGTTGCAAAGTTTGTTAAAAGTAATGCTATTGTTTATGCGAGGAAGAAAAAAACAATCGGAATTGGTGCAGGCCAAATGAGTCGTGTTGTTAGCGCAGAAATAGCTAATCTAAAAGCAAAAGAAGAAGGTCTAGAAGTAGAAGGTGCTGTTATGGCATCGGATGCTTTTTTTCCATTTAGAGATGGCATTGATAAAGCAGCAACAAGTGGAATTGCAGCAATAATCCAACCTGGTGGATCTATAAAAGATGATGAAGTAATTGCTGCAGCTGATGAGCATAATATAGCAATGGTATTTACTGGAACAAGGCATTTTAGGCACTAATGAATATACTAGTAATTGGCTCTGGTGGAAGAGAACATGCTTTAGCATGGAAATGTGCTCAAGATAATTTTGTTAATCATGTTTATGTGTGTCCTGGAAATGCTGGAACTTTTCTTGAAGACAAAGTCAGTAATATAAATCTTGATGCTAATGACTTTAAATCCATTGGAGATTTTTCTTTAGAAAAAGATATTGAACTAGTAATTATTGGTCCTGAACAACCTCTGGTTGAGGGGCTAACTGATTATTTGCATAGCAAGAATATTAAAGCATTTGGCCCCTCAAAAAATGCTGCTCAACTAGAAGGTTCGAAAACTTTCTCAAAAGATTTTTTTGTAAAATATGACATTCCAACTGCAGGATATAAATCATTTATCGATTTTGAGAGCTCAGTAAATTATCTCGATGAAATCGATTACCCAACTGTTGTAAAGGCAGATGGTTTGGCTGCTGGCAAAGGAGTAATAATTTGTCAAAATAAAAAAGAGGCCATAAAAGCATTGAACAGTATTTTTAATGACAAAGCTTTTGGATCTGCAGGCAATAAAGTTGTTATTGAAGAATTTTTAGAAGGTGAGGAAGCGTCATTCATTGCAGTTGTAAGCAAGGATAAGATTATTCCTTTGGTAACTAGCCAAGATCACAAAGCTGTTGGTGACGGTGATGTTGGTTTAAACACTGGTGGTATGGGGGCATATTCGCCTGCACCAATAGTTAGTGATGAAATTCATCAAAAAATTCTTGAGCAAGTAATGCAACCGACAATGAAAGGCTTAATTGAAGAAGGCTCTCCTTATCTAGGCTTTCTTTATGCCGGCTTAATGATTAAAAATAATGAAATTAAAGTATTAGAATTTAATTGTAGATTTGGTGATCCTGAAACTCAGCCAATTTTACTTAGATTAAAATCAAGTTTAGTTAACTTATGTTTAGCAGCGATTAATAATACTCTTGATTCATATGATATCGAATGGACTCAAGCACATTCTTGCGGAGTAGTTATTGCCTCGAAAGGATACCCCAAGAATTATGAATCAAACAAAGAGATTCAGATTAATATTGATGATGAAAATGATACTAAATTATTTCATGCGGGAACTAAGTATGAAAATAATAAAATTCTCACTAGCGGAGGAAGAGTATTTTGTGCAACAGCTTTAGGTGTTGATTTGAAAGAAGCTCAACAAAACGCATATAATTTAGTAAATAAAGTTGATTTCGAAGGTGCTTTCTATAGGAAAGATATAGGATATAAAGGTATTAAATGAGCATTCTAAATAATATTGTTAACGAGCTAGATATAGCATTAAGAACTTTATCTAATAAGAAAAGTGGTACTGATAGACAATACCCGCCTGACCCTAAAGAAAAAAATTCAGAAGAATTGTCAAACAAAGAAAAAGATCTTTCAATTCAAATGATGCGAATTAATCATGCTGGTGAGGTTGCAGCTCAAGCTTTGTACAGAGGTCAAGCATTCGTATGTAAAGATCCAAAAATAAAAGAACATTTAATTCAAGCAGGAGAAGAAGAAACTGATCATTTAATATGGTGTAAAAAGAGATTAGATGAACTAGGTGGACAAAGCTCTATATTAAATCCTTTATGGTACGGTGGTTCTTTTGCAATTGGTTCTATATTTGGATTGCTAGGGGAAAAAACCAGCCTTGGTTTTGTTGAAGAAACAGAGAAGCAAGTTGTTATTCATCTTCAAAAACACTTAGATAAAATATCTAGCAAGGATAAGGAAACAATTGAAATACTTAGAACAATGCAAGAAGATGAGGATCTTCATGCGGGACAAGCCAATGAGTCTGGAGCGGAAGAGCTAGAATCTCCTACAAAAAAAATAATGGAAACAACTGCCAAAATCATGACCTCCTCGAGTGCTTACATATAATATTCAAGCCAAATGAATCAAACTTCTAAAGATACCAATTCAGCATTAAATATGCGAAAAGTTGCTTTAACTGCCCTTGCTGGCACTAGCATTGAATGGTATGACTTCTTTCTTTATGGTGCAGCAGCAGCACTAATTTTTCCAACTGCATTCTTTGGCGAAGTTAATCCATCTACCGCATTAATATTATCTTTATTAACTTTTGCAGCAGGATTTATTGCTAGGCCAATTGGTGGAATTATATTTGGTCATTTTGGAGACAAAATTGGAAGAAAAAAAACTCTTGTTATTGCCTTGATACTAATGGGAGTTGCTTCAACTTTAATTGGGCTTCTCCCAACTTATGCAATGATTGGTGTGGCAGCGCCAATAATATTAACGATACTAAGATTTGCTCAAGGATTGGCCATTGGTGGTCAATGGGGTGGAGCAATGTTACTTGTCACTGAAAGCGCCCCTTCAAATCAAAGAGGATTTTATGGCGCTTATGCACAAGCAGGTGTTCCAATCGGAGTGATCTTGGCCAATCTTGCTTATATAATCACGGGTTCTTTAATGTCAGATGAGTCTTTTTATGTTTGGGGATGGCGAATTCCTTTCTTAGCTAGCGCAATACTTATAGGTCTTAGTATGTATATTCAATTAACTATGGAAGATACTAAGGCTTTCCAAGAACTTCAGGCTGCAAGAGAAAATCAACAAAATAATGGCAATCAAAACAGTAATGCAATAAAAAAATCTCCAATCATAGAAGCTATAAAAAAATATCCAGGAAGAATTTCACTTGCAGCTGGGGCTTTTTTATCAGTTCAAGTCACTTTTTATATATTAATTGCTTTCATGCTTGCCTATGGTGTCACAAGTGCTGGCATGGAAAGAGATGAGATGCTATTTGCAGTCTTGATTGGTTCCGCAATTATGACACCAGCCCTTTTCTTTTTCTCCTCATACTCAGATAAAAATGGTCGTAAAGGCATTTTCATAATGGGTGCTGTTTTGACTGCTATCTGGTCATTTGCATTATTTCCGCTTGTCGATACTGGAAATTTCTGGCTCTGCGTTCTTGGTATAACTGGCGGATTAGTATTTTTATCTATGATGTATGGGCCTCAAGCAGCATTCTTTACAGAATTATTTACTACTGAAGTGAGATATTCAGGTGCGAATTTAGGGTATCAAACTGGGGCAATATTAGGAGGAGCTTTCGCACCTACAATCGCAACAATGTTATGGACAGATTTTGATATATTTTGGGTATCTGTTTATATAGCTTTTGCATCTCTTTTAACTGTTTTTTCAGTGATGGCACTAACTGAAACATACAAAACAGATCTTAATAGAAAAAATATCTAGTACTTAATCATATTATGAAAAAAATATTATTTAGTTTGTTTGTCTCTTGTTTCTTGAATGTTAATGCTCATCAAAATTGGAATGGAAAAAATTTTTCTGAAATGGCTCATTTACCCTCTCCCTTACCAGATAGAGTTGTTTTGACGTGGAATGATGATCCAGCTACAACTCAGTCAGTAAATTGGCGAACTGATATTTCAGTAAAAAAAGGTTTTGCTCAAATAGCTATAGCTAATGCTAATGGAAGAACTTTAAGATCAAAGAAGTTTGATGCAAAAACAACTTACTTTAAAAGTGATATTAATGAGGCGCACTATCATAGTGTTACTTTTAAAAACCTTGAAGAAGACACTTTGTATGCTTACAGGGTTGGTGATGGAGTCAATTGGACTGAATACTATCACTTTAGAACTGCAAGCTCTAAAGAAAAACCATTTAGTTTTATTTATTTTGGAGATGCGCAAAATGAAGTGAAGACACACTGGTCAAGAGTTTTTAGAGAGGCTTTTCGAGATGCTCCTAGAGCAGCATTCACTCTTCATGCAGGAGATCTTGTCGATGAGCATGATATGGATGCTCAATGGGGTGAATGGCATCAGGGACCTGACTGGGTAAATGGAACTATTCCAGTAATAGCGACACCTGGAAATCATGAATATCAATCAGGATCTGATGCAAAGCGAATTTGGAGAACAAAAACTGGTGAAAATATTAATATAGATATTATTTCTTATAAGAACGATACTCCTTCAACATTTGAAGCTGTAATTCAAGATTCAAATGGTCAAAAAGGAGTTATTAAAATAACCGGTTCTGGCGAAATAGTCGCCGTTGATGAGGGTATTGAGATAATTACAGGTTTTTCTGATATAGATCTTGTTAATAAGTTTATCTTTGGAGGTAAAGCCCCACTTTACGATCGTTTAAGAAATAAAACTGAAATCAAAACTATCAGCAGTCATTGGAGACCTCAATTTTCATTTCCAATTCAAGAAGTGCCAGACAATCGTATGAAGGAAACTGTTTATTATTTAGACTACCAAGGTGTACGTTTCATTTCTTTAGACTCAAATATTGAAACTGAAAAACAAGTCTCATGGTTAAGAAAAACTCTTGAAGATAATCCTAATCGTTGGACAATTATGACTTTTCATCATCCAATGTACTCGCCAGCCTCCACTAGAGACAATAAAGAAATGCGTCAACAATGGAAACCTCTTTTAGATGAATTTAAGGTTGATTTAGTTTTAAGTGGTCATGATCACGCCTACTCAAGAACCGGTCTTGTTGACTCAAAAGACATTAAGAATATTCCAACTGGCTATCAACAAGCCTATGATCCGAAAATTGGGACTGTGCATGTTGTTTCAGTAAGCGGTCCTAAGATGTATAAAATTACTAAAGGTAATTACGCAAAAAAACTTGGTGAAAATACCCAGCTTTACCAAATAATTGATATAAAGGAAAATGAATTAAGATTCCGTGCATATGATGCTACTGGAGAATTGTATGATGAGTTTCTAATACAAAAACAAGCGGGAAAGCCAAATCTATTAGTAGAAAAGTAATCTAATATATCGTAATTACTTCCATTTAATATTGCATCCCATTGATGGAAATTGTTCTAAACTTATTTCTCTTTCACTAAGTAAGTTTTCTATAGCATCTCTAAGATCCTTGCCAGATGGTAGGATTGCTGAATTGGGAGAACTTTCATCTAATCTTCCACGATAAACAAGTTTCCTATTGTTATCAAAAAGATAGAATTCTGGAGTGCATTCAGCTTTATAAGCTTTTGCTACCATCTGAGTTTCATCAAAGAGGTAAGGAAATGATAGGCCCAATTCTTTCCATAAATCTTGCATATGTTGGGGGCCATCCTGAGGATAGTTATCTATATCATTTGAACTAATTGCAACCATATTAATTTGATCTTTATAATCTTTATCAATCTTTTGTATTTCAGAATGATAATGAATAACGTAAGGACAATGATTGCATATAAACATTATTAAAGTAGGTTTCGAAATCTCAAGCTCATCTGATGAAAAATTCTTTTCTGAAACTGTATCAATAAGTTCAAATGCTATCAGTTTCGTTCCTAATAGAAGCATACTTGAATAAGTTAAAGACATAAAAATATTATAAACTCATTTGTTGCCACTTTACTGGCACACCTTCCAATTGATATCTATTGGACTCCTCTCTTAATTTTTCATACTCAGTTTTTGATGAATAGACGGTAACTATTAGAGCATTTTCTTTATTTGCAGTAATTCTAAGTACGCGCCCCATTCTTTGGATTCTTTGTCTTTTTGATGATGATGCACTCAGAATCATTGCCCCATCAGCTTCTGGCATATCAAACCCTTCATCTAATGCAGTGCAACTTACAAGAACATTTAATTTACCAGCCTTAAAACTATCTAAGTTCTCTTGCCTTTCATTATCTTTTAAATCTGTATTATAAATACCAGATTTGAAACCTTTTTTGTTAATAATTGTATTAAATTCTTTTGCTTGCTTTTTATTCTCTGTGAAAACTATCCAGCTATCTCTTTTATACTTTTGAATTAATTCAACACCATATGGAATTCTGTTTTTTGAATTTTTAATTAATCTAGCTCTATTGAATATCAGCATCTTTAATGGATAATCATCCATATTATTGCCCCCAATTGTCGCGGCCCTTCTTTGGATGCTTTTGGTAAATTTCTTATATTTATCTTCTTCTTCTGGTAATAGTGCGGCGTAACCATATAAGAGCTTAAAATTAACTATTACCTCATCTTCTCTAGCATCAATATAGTCGTAATCAAAAATAATATCCCCAAGTATTTTTTTGATAATAATATAAAAATTATCATCATAATCTCTTTCTGGTGTTGCAGATAAGCCTAAAGTTGCATGCCAATTATTAGTTAACATATCACCTCTTTTTTCCGTTCCAATCTTATGGCATTCATCAACAATTAAAAGCGTTTCTTTGGCATCGATATCAGCAATAATATTTTTTAATGAGTCTATCGTTGTTACGCATAGTTTTCTTATTTTTAAGGCTTGTTCTCCCCCTCCATTCAGAGATATTTCTTTATCGCTAAAGTCTTGAGAAAGACTCTCATACCATTGATCTAAAAGAGCAATTGATGGAACAACAATTAAAATAAATTTGCTTGGATTTTCTTCTAAATATTTTTTTAAACAATGAATCGCAAAAAATGTCTTTCCACCCCCAGTAACAACCTTAACAATTCCTTTTTTTTTGGCCCACCATAATGGGAAAGCTTTTTCCTGCCATTCCCTTAATTTCAAAAAAGATCTCCTTTCATCAAACTTTCGCCAATTAGAAAGACATTAATGTTATGTTCTTTAAGTTTATCTATATCTTTTTGACTTTTGATCCCAGACTCAGAGACAAAAATATTATCTTCTTTGAATTCTTTTCTAAGCCTTATCGAATGCTCAATGTCTACTTCAAATGTTTTCAAATTCCTATTATTAACTCCTATAATTGCTTTGGAGAAATTTTTAACTCGTAGTAACTCATCTTCATCATGAACTTCTATGATGTAATCTAAACAGAGTTTGTCAGCAATTTGTGAAAATATTTTTAATTCTTCATCATTTAATATGCTGGCTATCAATAAAATACAGTCTGCTCCTATAAGTTTGGACTCATAAATTTGATATTCATCAATAATGAAGTCTTTTCTTAGTATTGGCAAATTTGAAGCATTTTTTACATCAATTAAGTATTGAACATCTCCCTGAAAGTAATCTTCTTCAGTAAGAATTGAAAGTGCAGAGGCACCAAATAATTCATATTCTTTTGCTTTTGATACTGGATCAAAGTCTTTGCTTATTAATCCTGCGCTAGGTGATGCTTTTTTTATTTCAGCAATGATTGATTCACTTTTTCCTTCTAAACTTTTTTTAAAGATATTCTTTCCAAGATTATCCATGTCAATTTTTGACAATAAATCATCAAGGGATTCTTTTAGCTTTTTATCCTCAAGTTTGGATCGAGTATTAGCTACTATTTCATCAAGTATGTTCATTTTTTATTAGAAACTCTCACATAGTCCGCTAACTTTTGAGCTGCCTTACCATTATTCATAAGCTCGAATGACATCTCGACTCCATCATTTATTGTGTTCGTAATATTCGATATATATAAAGCTGCTCCGCTATTAAGAGCGATCATATCTTGAACTGCAGAGTTTTTTCCATTAAATGCTTCATTTACTAATCCTAAGCTTTCTTTAGATGAGTTAGCAACAATTTCATCATATGATGCAAGATTTAATCCAAAATCTTTTGGAGAAATTTTATATTGATTGATTTCATGTTCTTTAAGCTCAGATACTAAGGTTTCAGAACAAATTGAAATTTCATCAAGTCCGTCATCTCCATGAACAACTAATACATGTTCCATATCAAGATTTTTAGCAACGTTAGAAAATGTGCTAACTAAATTCTTGTCATAAACACCTAAAACTTGTTTTTTGGCTCCACATGGATTGGTGTGTGGTCCTAGTAAATTAAAAATTGTTTTTTCTGCAATCTTTTGTCTTACAGGCATTACATATTTCATTGCTTGGTGATGAAGGGGTGCAAACAAAAAAATAAATCCAACATCTTCAAAAATTGCCTTTAATTTATTTCTATCATGGCTGATATCAGCACCTGACTCTAAAAGAAAGTCTGCACTTCCAGACTTACTTGATATTGCCTTGTTACCGTGTTTTGTAATTTTTGCACCGCCAGCTGCAGCAACAAATGATGATGCAGTTGAGCAATTAAAAGTATGTAATCCAGTTCCCCCAGTTCCACAAGTATCTATTTGCGATCCATCTCCAATATCAAATTTAAGAGATTTATCTTTCATGACAATTGCTGCTGCAGTAATTTCATCTTCTGTTATGCCTTTCTTATTTAGACCTAAAAGAAAAGATTCAATATCTTCTTCAACAATCATACCTGTCATAATCTTATTAATTGCTTCTTGCATTTCTTCTAAATTAAGATGTTTATTACTGTTTAATGCTTTTATAAAATTCTTCATGTCATGTTTATGAAATTATCAATCAATTTTTTACCATTTTCAGTATCAATCGACTCTGGATGAAATTGAACACCATATATAGGTTTCTCCTTATGCTCAATACCCATAATAATATCTTTATTATTATTTAAAGTAGCGGTTACTTTAAGCTCATCAGGTAAAGAATCTGAATCTATAATGAGGCTATGATATCTAACTACTTCATAAGGACTTTCAATGTCTTTAAACAATAAACTATCATTATGATTAATGCTTGAAGTTTTGCCATGAAAAACCTCTGGTGCTTTAATAATTTTCCCACCAAAAGCAACTCCAATAGATTGATGTCCCAAACAAACACCAAGAATTGGTGCCGTTGAAGATTGAATTAACTCAACTGATACACCAGCTTCATTTGGAGTGCATGGTCCTGGTGATATGACTATTTTGCTAGGCTCCAACTCTAATATTTGATTTACAGACATCTCATCATTTCTGATTACTTTTATGCCTTCTTTGTGTTCGCCAATATAGTGAACTAAGTTATAAGTAAAACTATCGTAATTATCTAGAACAATGATCATGAAATCATCTCCACCGCATCTAAAAAAACTTTTGATTTTTGAATGCATTCTTTCCATTCACTCTCTGGGTCAGAGTCTGCAACTATTCCAGCACCAGCCCCAACATGAATTAAATTATCTTTTATAACAGCGGTTCTAATTGCTATAGCAGTATCAATATTGCCATTCCAAGATATGTAACCAATAGCGCCTCCGTAAATACCTCTAGAACTAGGCTCAAGCTCACTAATTATTTCCATAGCACGAATTTTTGGCGCCCCAGACAATGTTCCTGCAGGAAGTGTAGCCTTAAGCGCATCAATAAAGTTATATTCTTTTGATAATTTTCCAACCACATTTGAAACAATGTGCATTACATGAGAATACCTTTCTATTACCATTTTTTCAGTTAGTTTTACGCTACCAATATTAGCAATTCTACTAACATCATTTCTGCCTAAATCTATAAGCATAAGGTGCTCTGCCAATTCTTTAGGATCATTTAATAAGTTTTGCTCATTATGTTTATCTTCTTCTTCGTTTTCACCTCTTTTCCTGGTCCCAGCAATTGGTCTAAGAGTAATATCATCATCTTCAACCCTTACTAATATTTCAGGAGACGATCCCACCACTTCACACCCATCAAGATTTAAATAATACATATATGGTGATGGGTTAAGCTCTCTTAAGGCTGAATATAATTTAAAAGAATCGCCATCAAAGCGTCTATAAAAATCCTGAGCTAATACAACTTGCATTACATCCCCCTCTTCAATGTAATCTTTAATTCTATTAACGGAGCTTATAAATTGACTTTTGGTAAAATTTGATTCAAATTTTAATTGTCCTGAAACTTTTGCAAATGATAAATCGGCATACTCTTCTGATTGATCAATACTATCTTCAATTTTGTTAAGAATCTTTACAGCTTCTTTATATGAGGTCTTTGATGGATTTGCATTATAGATGGCCTGTATAGTTTGATTAAAATTATCATAAACAATTAACTTTTCAGATTTAACTAAATATATGTCTGGCATATGCTCATTAAACTTAGAATCTTTTTTTGGAAGAGATTTAATTTTTTCTTCAGCGTATTGAGCACTCTCATATGCAAAAAAGCCCACATAACCTCCATAAAATCTTGGCATATCTCGTAAATCTGGCGATTTATGGTTACTTATTAATTTATTTAGTTCTTTTAAAGGGTCGTCTGATTCAATTAAATTAATATTTGTATCTGTTTTTATTTCAATTTTATTTTCAGATACCTTTATCGTATCTTTACAATCTAATCCTATTATTGAGTATTGAGCCCATTTTTCTCCACCTTCAATTGATTCTAATAAGAAGGTATTCTCTTTATTCTTAATTTTTGAATAAATTTTTATTGGAGAGTCTGAAACAACATCTATCTTTTTTATTAATGGAATTACATTAAATCCATCTATAGCATACTGATCGTATTCTTCCTTAGTTATCATTTGAAATTATCCCTTTAATATTAATTGAATCGCCAATATTTATATTATTTTTCTTAAACCAGCCTCTGTTTACTTCAAGTGCATATCTTACAGAATTTTTTGAGCATACTGATTTTTTTGAGAATGGAACCAAATCATAAATCTCTAATATTTCACCTTTGTTACTTATATATGCAACGCTTAAAGATAAGGAAGTATCTTTCATCCACATGCATTGCTGCCTTTTATAATCCCATACAAAGAACATTCCATAATTTTTAGGAATAGATTTCCTAAACATTAGACCTTCCCTTCTTTCTTCGAATTTAGATGCTACATCTATATCTGTTAATAGCTCATTAATATCGATTTGTTCTGATGCATTTAAATCAAAGATTAAAAAAAGAAAAATATAATATTTAAACGATTTTAGAACGAAGCTCAGATATGGTTTGCTCATAGTTTTCTGTATTAAAGATAGCTGAGCCAGCAACAAAGGTATCAGCGCCTG
Source organism: uncultured SAR86 cluster bacterium (assembly GCA_902551185.1). GTDB lineage: Bacteria > Pseudomonadota > Gammaproteobacteria > Magnimaribacterales > D2472 > SAR86A. The sequence continues at coordinate 21,951 of CACDCN010000006.1, forward strand.
CTGCCGATGCCAAGCCAATAGTATCATTATTTATTCCACCATCAACTTCAAGACGTATATCTTTGCCTGATTCATCAATCACCTTTCTTACTTGAGTAATCTTATCTAATGAGCTATGAATAAAAGATTGTCCGCCAAAACCCGGATTAACACTCATTATCAGCACAAGGTCTATATCATCCAAAGCATTCTCTAGTGTATTTAATGGGGTTGCGGGATTGTATACAAGCCCTGCTTTACATCCCTTGTCTTTAATTGCATGTATTGATCTATGAACATGGGTCGACGCTTCTGGATGAAAACTTATTAAATCAGCACCTGCTTCAATAAACCTTTGTGCCAACTCATCAACTGGATCAATCATTAAATGCACATCTATAAATTCTTTAATTCCATATTCTCTTAGAGCCTTACATACCATGGGTCCAATTGTCAGATTAGGTACATAGTGATTATCCATAACATCAAAATGAACCCAGTCTGCACCTGCGTCTAGGACATTTCTCACTTCATCTCCTAATCTAGCAAAATCAGATGCCAGAATTGAAGGAGCTATTATGTACTTTTGATCACTCATGATTATTATTTATCATTATAAACACTATTAGCTAGTTTTAAACGCTCGGGCGTCCCTACATCAATCCATAAACCTGATGATTCTTCTCCAGTAACAACACCTTCTGCTATATAGCTAGGTAACACGGTATCCCAAATATTAAAACTTTTACTCTCAAAATTTCTCTTATTAAAAATTATTGGGTTAATTATTGAAATCCCGCACCATGTTAGTGAATTCTTGCCATCTTTAATCTCAATTAAATCTTTTCTAAGACTAAAATCACCATCTTCATTGTGTTTAGGGTTTGGTACACCGATTAAATGAGCTGCCTTGGTATCTTGAGGTAAGTCTTTTATATCAATCTTATGGAATATATCTGAATTTATTAATAAAAATGGTTTACTTCCAATTATTGGAAGAGCATTTAAAATCCCTCCGCCTGTGCCTAATGGCTTATCTTCAATTGAGAATAATATATTTATATTTGGAAATATTTCTTTAACATGATTGATAACTTGATCGCTATGATGAGAAACATTTATTATGATTTCTGAAAACCCATTATCAATTAGGTAATTAATATTCCTCTGGATTAAAGATTGATCACCAACTTTAATAAGAGGTTTTGGAAGGGTATCTGTTAAAGGCGAAAGCCTTTTCCCAAATCCAGCTGCTAAAACCATGGCTTTCATAATTTTGAAATTCTATGATTTAGTAATGATTCTGTTTCTTGTAGAATAAATTCTCTAGATGCATGATTTTCTGGAATCATTGATGTTAGATTTAAAAGAATCATTGGTAAGTCTTTTAATCTAAAACTTCTTTGATGCTTAATATATAAATCGGTAAGAGTTCCCAGAATCCTCATATTTCTTTGTATACAACCCCATCTTAAAAACTCGAATAATTCTTTTCCACTATACTTTGATCCTACTTGTTCTGAAAAATAACCAAGCAAGTCGTGTATGTTCTCAAAATTTATCTCATAGTAATGGTCTATTAATATTCCTGATAGATCTATGCCAATAGGCCCTATCTTCATATCCTGATAATCAATTACTTTTATTAGATCTCTGCTAAGAATAAGATTTCTTCTTTCAAAATCAAAATGACAATTCACCCAAGGCTGTTTGTTTAAATGATCGATTGTTATAGAAATTAAATCATCTATAGATTTGTCTACATTAATATTTAAGAATTCTAAACAAAAAACATCTTTAAAAAGATTCATTTGTTGTTCTAATTCATTTTCTGAAAACCTTTCAATGTCCTCGATGTTAGCATTTTGTATCTTAATTAATAAATCTAATGATCCTTTCAATAACTCAAACTTATTATCTTCACTAAGGGTCGTAAGTAAATCGTTATCTCCTAGATCTTGCTGAAGAGTTACCCCAAGATCAGCATTGTGATGCAAAATATCAACCGAGTTAACATTATTTTCCTTAAGGCTATTGGTTATCTTTATGAAGTCAGAATGATCTCCTTTTGATGGATCTAGATAACATAAAACCAGAGAATCATTATCATTGATGACTCTCCAATATTCACGACCGCTAGCTTCTAACTTTAATGGTAATGCTTGATTAGCATTAAAGTTACATTGTTTGCTTAGATTTATTACTTCGTCTTCTTTCAACTAGCTATTCTTAATTTCCTCAGGTAAAGGTGTGTTGTCCGGAACAAAAAAGTCAGGCATCAATTCATTAAAAGGTACCGATGCATATTTACTAAAGTCTTTTACTCCTGCCTCGTGAAGAATCAAGTCATCAATACAAAAATTACCGGTAAATTCTTTTGAGTCTTTCGTCAATATCTCATAAGCAGAATCAGCCATTATGTCTACATTTCTTGAAAGCCTCATTATCTCATCACCGCCAAGGTGGTTTTGTACTGCAGCAGTAGCAATAGCTGTTCTTGGCCATAATGCATTTACAGCAATGCCGAACTCTTTAAATTCTTCTGCCATTCCAAGCACACACATACTCATCGTATATTTAGCCATTGTATAGGCGACAGTTCCTGCAAACCATTTAGGTTCCATATCTAAAGGAGGAGATAAATTTAAAATATGTGGATTAGATGATTTTTTAAGGTGGGGTAAACAGAACTTGCTCACCATATAAGTACCTCTTCCATTTATTTGGTGCATAAGATCATACCTTTTCATTTCTGTGTCAGTGACATTTGTTAATTGGATAGCCGAAGCATTGTTAATACATATATCTATACCTCCAAAATGCTCAACTGATTTATTTATCGCATCTCTTACGTTATCTTCGCTTCGAATATCACAAATAATAGGCAATGCCTCTCCTCCGGCTTCGATAATTTCTTCAGCAGCTGTATATATCGTACCTGGTAATTTTGGATGGGGATCAGCGGTTTTAGCTGCAACAATAATTTTTGCACCATCTACGGCAGCTTTTTTTGCCATAGCAAGACCAATTCCCCTGCTTCCACCTGAAATAAAAATTACTTTTTCTTTTAAACTCATTTTTTTACCTCTATCTTAAAATTTCTCCATATATGGACGAAGATCTAACTCATGTGTCCACGCGCTACGATGTTGAGTATGCACAAACCAATATGTATCTGCAATTGCAGCTGGCTGAAGAATGCCGTCTTTTTCTTTAAGGGCATATATATCTGGGAAGGTTTCTTTAATAAAAGCCGTATCAATTGCTCCATCAATTATAAAATGTGCGACATGAATCCCTTCTGGTCCCAATTCTCTTGCCATACTTTGACTGACTGCTCTTAGTGCAAATTTAGCGCTAGAAAAAGCTGAAAAACCTGAGCTACCTCTCATAGATGCAGTTGCACCAGTAAAAAATATAGACCCTTCATTTCTTTTCTTCATATATTTAGCAGCCTCTCTTCCAGTCAAAAAGCCTGCATATGCTGCCATTTCCCAAACCTTCTTAAAAACTCTTGAAGTGGTTTCTTCAATAGGAAAATACACATTGGCACCAGGATTAAAGATCACTACATCTATAGGTGCAATTTCTTCCTCAACCTCTTTAAAGAATTCTTTTATTGCGTCTTCATCTCTAGCATCAACACCAAAACCTTTAGCCCAACCACCTGAGCTATTAATCTCTTCTGCTAGTTGCTTAACTTTATCAATGCTTCCTGGCCTTCTTGCTGGACATACTTTATATCCATGTTCTGCAAATTTTTTAGTCAAAGAAGCGCCTGTAGCATCTCCTGCTCCAATAATAATTGCCGAATATTTTGAAAAATCTTTCATATCAGTGTTTAATTGCTTTACTTTACAAAATTGTTAATAGAAATGATAGTAGACTTTATTTTTGATGTAGCAAGTCCCAACACTTATTTTGCGCATAAGTTGATTCCTGATTTTGAGAAAAGAACTGGAACAAAATTTAACTATATTCCATGTTTATTAGGAGGAATTCATAAATTATCCAATAATCAACCACCTTTTATTGCATATGCAGATTGTAAAAATAAAAGTGATTATCAAATGATTGAGGTAGAGCGCTTTGTAAAACAACATCAATTATCAAAATATAAATTTAACTCCCATTTTCCTCCAGTAACCATCCAAGTCCAAAGAGGAGCGATAGCTGCTCAAGAACTTGGAATATTTAATGAATATTTTGAGTGTGTTATCGCCGCAATGTGGGAAAATGATAAAAATATATCCGATATAGACATACTCCAAGGAATTCTTAAAGAAAATAACTTTGACGTTGCTTCAATAATGAATATCGTCACTTCTCAAGAGTGCAAGGATAAATTAATTGCAAATACAGATAATGCCGTATCTCGTGGTGCCTTTGGTGCCCCAACTTTCTTTTTTGAAGATCAAATTTTCTTTGGGAAGGATCACTTATATCAATTGGAAGAGTATATAAATTCTAAAAAATAATAGAACTTTTCTTTAAATACTCTTTCAAATGAATGATGAGGTATAAAATATAAGAATGCTAAAGATAAAAAGACTATTTTATTTGGCAATATTCATTGTTTATCAGAATAATCTAACTGGTAACTTATTAGATGAGGGTATTCTTGAAAGGAATACTAGTAATAATTCTTGCTTAGTTTATCAACCATATCTAGGCGTTGTTGATGATATTGAAAGCCTTGATATTAAATCAGATAAATTTGAGGTTACTGATAATGAGGCTCTAATACTAAATGGAAATGTAGTGCTTGATTTTCCTGATGGAATCTTAAAAGCAGGAAAAGCAAGAGTTGATAGAAAAAATGGATTGGTTAACTTTAAAAAAGAAGGTGATTTATTTTTAGAAAACTACTTCTTCAGAGCAAAAGAAGGTTTCTTTGGCAAAGATGATGAATCGATAGAACTTTACTATGGTCAAACATTCTTAAAGGATAGAAATATAGTTCTGACTTTTGATGAATTAAAAGGAAACTTAAACAATAAAATTCTTCTTAAACAAGTATCAATGACTTCATGTGCTGATCCAAGGGCTGGATGGCAGTTTGTAGCTGAGAGTATTGAATTAGATGATCAATCTAAAAGAGGCAGTGCAAAAAAAGTAAAGGTCAATATTCTTGATAAAACTATTTTAAGACTTCCTTATGTGCCCTTTGCAACTTCAAGTGAAAGAATGACTGGTTTTCTTGAACCCTCCTTATCTTATTCATCCGACGGCTTAGATTTTATGATTCCTTATTACAAAGTCATATCAGATAAATCTGATATAACCTTAGCAACTAGAAATATTTCAGAACGTGGGCTTGGTTTTGAAGGAAATTTTAGAAGATTGCATGGAGAAATAAATAATCTAAGTAATATTGATTTTATATATTTTAAAGAGGACAAAGAATTTAAAAACTTATATCCAAATCAATCTGATAAAAGATGGGCGTATAACTTTAAAAATTCATATGGTACAAAAAATAAATTTTGGATAAATATTAATTGGGCTAAAGCTTCAGATAGTCTTATTCTTAGAGATATTCCTGGGGATATAACCTCTATTGGAAATCAAAGAGCGCAAAATCTAAAACAAAATGTTTCTCTTAATGGGGTGATCGGTGATCTTAGAATCAAAGTCAGACATCAAGGATTCCAAACGTTAAATCCCATTCTTACAAATGGGTATAAAAAAATGCCTTCTTTAGAACTTGAATACCTAAAAAACCTTAAAAACTTCACTATATATGAAAGATTAAATTTTTCTTATTTTAAAGCGGATGCTATACATGGGTTTTATGGGTATCAAAATAAAAATAATAAATTTATTTATTCTATTAATACTCCTGCTGAAGGCTCAAGGATTTTTTCAGACTTTAAAATTTCAAATCAAACATATTTTAATGGCATGAGAATATCTTCGTCATTTGGATTAAAAAGTATTAATTATGATTTAGATGATGGGGTTCAATCAAACTCAGTCAGTATTCCAAATTTTAAACTAGATATAAGCACCTTGTTGTTTAAGAAGAATAAAATGGATCTTCATATTTTAAAACCAAGATTTATTTATGGTTATGTTGAATACGAAGATCAAGATATAAATCCGATCTTTGATACAAATAAAATTTCTATGATGAATCAAATATTTAATAATGAAAGATTTTCTGGAATGGATAGAATCGGTGACCAAAACTTCTATACATTAAGTATGGAGTATAAAAAAAGACATATGAATATGGAAAAAATATCTATGAGTATTTCTAAAAAATTCTACTTAGATGACAGAAATATTTGGTTAGATAATATGCATATGGATATGACACCAATGGATGATGAAATGATAGGAATGAATCCTATGATTATGCCAGCAATGAATATGATGCAAATGCCTATGGATGAAGGTCCTTTAATGGTAATGGGAAAATGGATGCCAAATATGAATACTATGATTATGGGATATTCAAGCTATCTTCAAGAGCAAGAAAAAGTACCTATGGCTGGTATTACAATCAAACAAGATTTTGAAAAAGGTACTCTTGGATATGCTAAAAGATATACTCGAATGGCAGGTGATTTTATGACAACTTTAGACTATTCAGAGTTTTATGCAGATCTTAAAATAAGAAGCAATCTAAGTCTTATTGCTAAATTTAAAAGGGATGATGAATCAACTTCTAAGATTGAATCTGTATTTGGGCTAGGTTATGAAAATTGTTGCTTTATTTTCAGAGTTACAACTTCAGACAAAAACCTCTCAAAATATCTTCCTATACTCGAATCAGATTCTTATATGTATCTTAATGATGCATGGGATAATATAATAATGATTGAAAATAAAAGTAGAGTTAATTTTCAATTCGAATTTAAGGGTTTAAATTCATCTTTTGAAAAAATTGGTAGATTAATGAATAATTCTATCTTTAATTATTAAGTAAAATATGAATAAATTTTTAATAGTATTCTTTATCTTCACGTCTGCTATATCTGCAAAAGTTGAGGTGCTGGATAGAATAGCCATCATTGTTGATGATGGTGTGATTATGGAATCACAAATAAAAAGCTCTATTGCTGATCTTGAAAGAAGATATGAAGATCAAAATATTCCAAAGCCTCCTGAAGATATTTTCTTAGACCAGATAAGAGAAAAACTTATTATTGAAGAATTACAACTTCAACTAGCCGATAGAGCAGGCGTTAAAATAAGTGATGCGGAACTAAATCAAACCATGAGTAGGCTGGCTTATAACAATCAAATGAGTTTAGAAGAATTTATTAATTTTGTTGAGGCAGATGGCGCCTCATATGAAGACTTAAGAGACTCAATAAGAAAAGAGATGAAAATTCAAAGAGTTCAAAGAGGTAGAGTTAATTCAAATATTGATATAACAGATAAAGAGTTTGAAGCTTTCTTAAAAACTGATGAATCTCTTGGGATATTAGAGCCTGAGCTTTTAGTTAGACAAATTCTTATTAAAGATATTAAAACAGCTAATCAAATCATTGAAAAAATAAACAATGGTGAAGATTTTTCAGAGCTTGCAATACAATTTTCAATAAGTGGTAATGCAGCAAGTGGCGGTCTAATCAATTGGAGAAAGCCAATGGATATGCCTCAATTATTTGAAGAATCTCTAGCCAAAAAATCTGTTGGATTTATTTCAGAGCCTCTAGAAAGTGGGTCTGGATTTCATATCCTGAAACTTGAAGATAAAAGAGGTGATTTTGTTAAATTCGAAGAACAATGGCAATCGAGACATATATTATTAATGCCTTCTGCTATTAGGACTGAGGAAGAGACAAAGAATCAACTTAAAGAAATAAGACAAAGAATATTAGATGGTGAAGATTTTGCTTTATTAGCGAATGAATTTTCTGAAGATCCAGGTTCTGCAAAGTTAGGCGGCGATCTTGGATGGCTTGGCATGGGCGTACTAGCAGATGAATTTGAAAAAACAATGGTAGAGTCTGAAATAGGAATTATTTCTGAAGTATTCCAAACTGAGTTTGGTTTTCATTTTTTAGAAGTGCTGGGCAATAGAAATCATGAGCTTACTGATAAACTTATCGAAGATAAGGCATATGAAATTCTTTATTCAAGAAAATTTGATGAAGAATTAGAAACTACTTTAAGGACGATGAGAGCAGAAGCCTTTGTAGAATTTAAAGAACTCGATTGAAAAAAATAATTTACTCACCTGGCGAGCCTGCTGGCATTGGCCCAGATTTAATTATTAAGCTTGCATCAAATAAAGTATTTGAAAATTTTAAAATACCAATTCTTGTTGTAGGTGATCCAAGTCTATTTTTGGCTAGATCAAAGTTATTAAAAAAGAAAATAAAAATAATTAATATCGATTCTATTACAGAATTAAAAAATAATAAAAAAGGTGCCCTACAAGTTATTTCAGTAAGTAAATGTAAAAATATTTTCCCCGGAAAGATACATAAGTCCAACGCAAAGTATGTATTAGATAATCTAAATTATGCGATAAAAGAAACGATCTCTAATAAAGATGCTGCATTAGTTACTGGGCCATTAAGCAAAGAAAATATTATTTCAATTAAAAAAGATTTTTCTGGCCATACTGAACACATTCAAAAATTAACAAAAAGTAATGATGTGCTAATGATGCTTGCTTCAGATAAGCTAAAGGTAGCTTTAGCGACAACACATATTCCTATTAAAGATGTGCCAAATAAAATTACTAAAAAATTAATAATCAATAAAATTGAAATATTAAACGAAGAACTTAAAGATAAATTCAAGATAAACAAGCCAAATATTAAGGTGCTTGGTTTAAACCCACATGCTGGAGAAAATGGCAAAATCGGGAGTGAAGAACTTAAAATAATTAAACCTGCTATTGAAGAGGTAAAGAAGAAGAATATAAATGTCTCCTTCCCTATTTCAGCTGATACTGCATTTTCTTCAAAATTATTAAAAGAAACGGATGCGTATCTTGGCATGTATCATGATCAAGTTTTACCTGTTTTAAAAGCTTTAAGTTTTGGAAGCTCGATAAATATTACTCTTGGAATTCCTATAATAAGGACTTCTGTGGATCATGGTGTTGCTTTGGATATTGCTGGTACAAATAAATCTAATACATCTTCACTAGAATTAGCAATAAAAACAGCAAGAAAGTTAATTAAATGAATTCTAGAAATATCAGAAGAAAATATGCGCAGAATTATTTAATAGACCCAGCTATATTATTTGAAATGGCTACGGTCATTACTCCAAAAGAAAACGATACTTTTGTTGAAATTGGGCCAGGTCATGGCGCCCTTACCAATCAAATTAATAAAGAACATATAAATATTATCTGTATTGATATCGATACAGATAATATTGATCTAATGAATGATAAGTTTAAGGGGCCAGCAAATTTTAAATTTATAAATCAAGATATCTTAAACTTTGAATTACCCAACATTGATTCGAAATTAAGGATAGTAGGCAACCTGCCATATAACATCTCAACTCAAATTATGATCAAGTTTATTGATGATTTTGAAAAAATTGAAGATATGCACTTTCTTGTTCAAAAAGAAGTCGCTCAAAAAATAAATGGAAAAGTTTCAACTAAAAATTGGGGTAAGCTAGCATTAAAAATTTCTGCCTTCTTTGAAACAGAGGTATTATTTGACGTGCCACCAGAAGCATTTGACATTAAACCAAAGGTGAACTCAAGCTTTATTAGGCTAATCCCAAGAAAAAATCTAAATTATGATATTTCTATTAAAGATAACTTATTTAAAATAATAGACTTAGCATTTAGTTCAAAAAGAAAAAATATTAAAAATAATTTAAAAAGTTTAAATATTTCATGGGATTCGTTTGGGCTGGATCCAACTTTAAGATCTGAGAATTTACCTGTAGAAGATTTTATAAAGCTCGCAAAGGAATACGATATTTAAATGTCTCACTATGTAATAGGCGATGTTCAAGGCTGTTTTGATGAACTTCAATTACTGTGTAAAAAGATTAAATTTAATCCTAACAAAGATAAATTAATATTTGCAGGCGATTATGTTAATAGAGGTCCTAAATCTTTAGAGGTATTAAATTTTTGCTTAAAAAATAAAAAATCTGTTAAAGGCGTCCTTGGTAATCATGATTTCTATTTGTTATATCTTATAGAATATAAAAAAAGAAATAAGTCTTTAAATGCAATTCTTGATGCTAAAAATGTAAATGCAATTTATAAATGGTTGAAAAAACAACCTCTTCTGCAAAAAATAAAAATTAAAGAAACAAAAGATACTTTTTGGATATCGCATGCAGGCATTCCTTATATCTGGAGTTTTAAAACTGCAAAACAACTTTCTGATGAATTAAATAAAGTCTTTAAGAAAGATTCATATAAGATCTTAGGTAATATGTGGGGAGACAAGCCTTCAAAGTGGAAAGCAGATTTAAATGGCTATAAAAGATATAGAACAATAATTAATTACTTCACAAGAATGAGATACTTAGATCAAAAAGGCTCTCTTTTACTTAAAAAGAAGGATTTAAAACCTCAGAAAAACCATATTCCATGGTTCAAACAAACTATTTCGAACTTAAAGCCTAACGAATATATAATTTTCGGTCATTGGGCTGCCCTTGATGGCAAGACTAAATTAGATAATATAATTGGTCTAGATACTGGGTGTGTATGGGGTAACAAACTTACTGCTATGAGATTAGAAGATAAAAAATTATTTCAGGTAAAGAAAAAATGAAGATTTATAAGGTTGGAGGAGCTATAAGAGATTCTTTGCTTGAAATAAATGCATCAGATAATGATTGGGTTGTTGTTGGGTCCTCTCCAAAAGAAATGATTGCAGAGGGTTATAAGCCTATAGGAAAAGATTTTCCTGTATTTCTTCACCCTGAAACAAACGAAGAATATGCTCTCGCAAGAACAGAAAAAAAATCTGGCACCGGCTATCATGGATTTACATTCTATTTTGGAAAGGATGTTAGTTTAGAAGATGATCTGTCTAGAAGAGATTTCACCATCAATGCAATGGCAGAAGATGAAAGTGGTGAAATTATTGACCCTTTTAATGGGCGAGAGGATTTAAATAATAAAATCTTTAGGCATGTTTCTGATGCATTTTATGAAGACCCGTTGAGAGCAATCAGATTAGCTAGATTTTATACTTATGACCATTTAAAAGACTTCACTATTGATGATGAGACTTTGAATAGCATAAAGAAAATTATTTCTTCGGGAGAAATAGCAAAATTATCTCCAGACAGGGTATGGTCTGAAACGTCTAGAGCCTTAAATAGCTCAAATCCAAATCTTTATTTTGAAAAAATTATTTCATTAAGTCTCTTAGATCCATTTTTTATTAATCTAATAGTGCCTAATTGTGATAGTCACTCTGATCAAGAAGTTAGATGGTCTGAGCTTCAAATTAATAATAATTTTAATTTAGGTAAAAATTTACCTATTCCAAATGAATTTAAAAATGCCTCTAGCGTATTAAAAAATATTTCTAAAATTACAGACAATACTAAAGAGGAAGATTTGATATCAATTATTAAAGGCTCCCATTTCATTAGAAACGAAGAAATAATTACAAAATTATGCACATTACCAAATCTAAAAGAAAATAAAGAGTTCGTCTTAAGAATAATAAAAGAAATAAAAAATACTGATTTTTCTTTTCTTTCAGATACCCCAAATGAGAAAGTTGAGGCAGAAAAGATTAAAATATATGAAGAAATTATTCATAAATGTAAATGAACAAAACTATATTTATAACTGGAGCAGCTAAAAGAATTGGTAAAGCTATAGCGCTTACCTTCAAAGATTTAGGTTGGAATATTATTATTCATTACAATTCATCTAAGAAAGAGGCTGATGAACTTGCTAATAAAATAAATAAAGATAATCCTGATACGGCTAGAGTTGTGCAAGGAAACCTAGATAAAGAAGCGGATATAGCAAAAATATTAAACGATATTGATGGTATGTTCCCTTCCCTAGATCTTTTAGTAAATAATGCTTCAACATTTTATCCTACTCCCATAAAAGAAATTTCAGAAAATCATTGGGAGAAACTAATAGGAAGCAATCTAAAAGGTCCGTTGTTTTTAATACAAGGTTTAAAAGAAAAATTGAAAGCTTCTAATGGTTCAATTATCAATATAACTGATACAAACTTATCTAAGGGAGTTCCTAATTATTCAATATATTCTGCAGCCAAGGCAGGACTAGAGGCAATCACTAAGGGGTTGGCAAGAGAACTAGCTCCTAAAATAAAAGTAAATGCAATTGCACCTGGAGCAATGCTTGAACCACCTGATGTAGCTTGGACTGAAGATCAAAAAAATAAATTAATTGAAAGTATACCTCTTAATAGAATGGGTTCAGAACAAGACATTGCACAGGCTGTAAAATTTCTTGCCCATTCTAAATATATTACTGGTCAGATAATTAAGGTAGATGGAGGGAAATCTTTATAATGGAGCCACTTGATGATGCAAAGTTCTCTGGTACAAAAGAAGTTGCTGAGCATTTAACAATTGAAGCAGCAAAATTGCAGCCATGGATTGATGAATTCGTTCCAGAGGCTGGAAAGATTAAGTCTATTGAGCAGTTCAAGGGTGGCCAATCTAATCCAACATATAAAATTACCACCGACTCAAAAAGTCTTGTTTTAAGACGTAAACCTCCTGGGAAATTATTGCCATCTGCACATGCTGTAGATAGAGAATATAAGGTCATAACTGCGTTATATCAGACTGATGTTCCAGTTCCAAAAACCTATGGTCTTTGCGAAGATGATGATGTTGCTGGGACAGCATTTTTTGTTATGGACTTTCTTGATGGAGATCTTTTTTGGGATCCTATGATCCCATCAGTGACCAATAAAGATAGAACTGAAATATATAAAAATAAAAATAAAACTTTAGCTAAACTCCATAGCGTTGATTACAAAAAAATAGGATTAGAAGACTACGGTAAGCCTGGAAATTATGTAGCTAGACAAGTTTCAAGATGGTCAAAACAATATAGAGCATCTGAAACTAATGATATTGAAGCCATGAACAATTTAATTGAATGGCTGCCTAAAAATATTCCTGATGATGATGAGACATCAATTGTGCATGGAGATTATCGGTTAGATAATATGATATTAAAAGATAATCAGGTTATAGGTATCTTGGATTGGGAGCTTTCTACATTAGGTCACCCAATTGCAGATTTCAGTTACCATTGTCTTTCATGGAGAAATCAAGAAGCATTTTGGGATCAAGCTAAATTAAAGGAACTCGGAGTACCCACTGAGAAAGAATATATGGAAATGTATTCTAAGAACACCGGCAAAGATCTCTCAAAAAATTGGGAATTCTATATGGCTTTTAACATGTTCAAGATTGCAGGAATATTACAAGGAATTCTTGGAAGAGTTAGAGATGGCACTGCCGCAAGCAAGCATGCTGAAGATCGAGGAAAGATGGTCTATCCTCTGTCACAAGCAGCATGGTCTATAATTGAAGAAAATTTTTTAAAGTAACTACTTTTTAATAAAAAATAATACTATTCCAGAAATCGAAGTCATTAAAGCTAATATAGAAAGTATTTTTAAAAGAAGATTGTTTATATTGTCCCTGTCTTGATAATCCATTATATGCAAAGCCCAGAAAAGATCCCATAAACGCCAAGAATCTGACCTAATAGCACTTATATCACCAGTTAAAGGATTTATATAAATATTAATATTATCTTCTGTATCTGTCTGAACTTTAAATATTGGTAAATCTCTTCCTCTAAATTCTGCACCTTTATATGTTTCATTAATCAAGATTCCATCTATTGGATTTAAAGAAGTTTTTTTACTTGCAATTAATAAGGCCTCATCTTTAGTTAATGGCTCGACCTTGGCACCATCAGGATATGTTTCATAAGTTTTATCACCATTATCATTTTTTTCAATTATTGAAACACCTAATCTATCAAAAATTCTATATTCAACATCAACTGGTAAACGATATTGCTCTCCTCTGACGAGCTCAATCTTATTATAGGCAAAGTAAATGCCTGATATTGTCCATAATAATAATTGTATCGATACAAATATACTTAAATACCTATGGAAGGTTCTTATAAGTTTTTTTGTTTTCATTAAATTAATTCTTTTAAAGGATCTGATACAAAATTATATTTTTGAATTTCATCGCTTTCAAATACAATTTCTTCATTTTTATCAATTTGTAAAATTATATCGATATCTAAAGTTCTTGAGCTAAACTTAGGGGCATCTCTATCTCTTCCAGCATCATCTTCTATAGACTTAAGTTTATTATTAATTTCTTCAAAAGAATCGTCCGACTCACCACTAATAACTAAGTTTAAAAAATCATCTCCATCAAAACCCTCAGCTTTAGTTGTATGGATTGAAGATAGTCTTATATTGGTAAGAATTTTCTTTAATTCATTTTGAGCAAAATCTAAATTTATCTTAGCATCGATGTTGCTTCCAAGTGACAAGAAGTATTTCATTATCTATGAATGATTAAGCCTACATCTTTGGCGCCACGCAACGCACCTGGTTTTGAAAGCCTCAACTTCACTGATTCAACATTGAATTCATCCTTGACAAGAGACGCAATCCCTTCAGCCAAAGACTCTTGAAGTTTAAATGAAGATTCTTCAACAAACTTTATAATAGCCTTACATATAGTTTTGTAATCAATAGTGTCCTCTATAGAATCTGTTGCTGCGGCCCTCTTGCAATCAAAAGGAAATTCAATATCTATACTCACTTCTTGTTTGGTCTTTCGCTCCCAATCAAATATTCCTATGATTGTTTTTACTCTTAAATCGTTTATATAAATAATATCTTTCATTCTTTTAACTCATTTAATGGCCATCTTGCTCTAACTTTTGATTTAATAGTTGGTTCTTTAGGCGTTATCATCATTGAGCCTACAAAAGCAATCATGGCTGCATTATCTCCACAATATTTTAAATCAGGATAATAAACTTTTATATCAAGTGAATCTTCAAATTTCTTAAATTCATTTCTTATAAATTTATTTGCAGCAACTCCTCCAGCTATAATCACATCTTTTCTATTTGTTTCTTCAACAGCTTTTTTTATTTTAACAACTAAAAGATCTGTAACTGCTTTTTGAAATGATGCTGCAATATCTGCTTTTTTGGATTGATCTAAGTCTTTAATCTTTTGAACCGTATATAAAACTGCAGTTTTTAATCCACTCAAGCTCATATCAAGATTATTGCTGTGAATCATAGGCCTTGGAAAATCATAGGCATTTGGATTTCCTTCTAAAGCTAATTTTTCTATATGTGGACCCCCTGGATAAGGAAGGTCAAGTAATTTTGCTACCTTATCAAAAGCTTCTCCAACTGCATCATCTTGTGACTGTCCAATAATTTCATAATTACCCTTCTCTTTTACGTCTACTATCATGCTGTGACCACCAGATACTAATAAACATATAAAAGGCATTTTAATTTCTGGAAATTCCATCATTGGAGACATTAAATGTCCCTCGAGATGATTAATTGATAGCAAAGGTATATCTAATGCGGTAGATAAGCCTTGTGCAAAACTTTCTCCTATTAATAAGGCTCCCAGCAATCCAGGGCCCGAGGTATATGCTATTCGATCTATATCATCAATAGAATTATTTCCTAGAGCGTCTTTTAAAACATTAACAATCTTTAAGCAATGATCTCTAGAGGCTAATTCTGGTACTACCCCGCCATATTCAGCATGCATTTCCATTTGACTATATGTAGATTCACCCATGATTCCATCTTCAGAATCATAAATTGCTATCGCTGTTTCATCGCATGAAGTTTCTATACCTAAAGTTTTCATAAAAAGTTTTGCAAAAATGTTAATAAAAGCCTAAACTACGCGACACATTATGCCTTCAATTATTATAAAAGATACAGAACATTTTGATATTGGTTTGAGAAAATTCAAACGTGCATGCGAAAAAGCTGCAATAGTTCCAGAAATTAGAGCTAGGGAATTCTATGAAAAGCCAACTGAAAAAAGGAAACGCCTTATGGCAGCAGCTGTCAAAAGAGCTAAGAAATCTAATAGAAAAATCTTTTTTCCAAGACAACGATCTAGATAGTTTTGGCGCTGTTATCTGATATCAAAAGCGATCTCAAGCAAGCAATGCTTGATAAAAATGATTTAGTTAGAGACACCATACGAATGTTCTTAGCTGAAGTTCAGCGATTTGAAATAGACAATAAAGAAGAAGCAGATGATGCAAAAGCTTTGCAAATTATTAATAAAATGATTAAGCAGAGAAATGATTCAATCTCACAATTTAAAAGTGGTGGTCGAGAAGATCTAGCAGATAAAGAACAAGAAGAAGTAAATATTCTTTCTAAATATAAACCTGAACAATTAAGTGAAGAAGAGGTAACCGCAAAAGTTAAAGATGCTATTCAAGATTCTGGAGCAAGTTCTATGCAAGATATTGGCAAGGTAATGGGCGTTTTAAAATCTTCATTAGCAGGATCTGCTGATATGGGTATGGTTAGTAAAATTGTAAAGGATGAGCTTTCTTAAAAAAAATAGCTTTAAAAAGCATGAGTAGAAATCAAGATCGAAACCATAATCAATTAAGAGAAGTTACAATTGAGCCCAATGTAAATATTCATTCAGAGGGTTCCGTTCTAGTCTCATTTGGAAATACAAAAGTAATCTGTAATGCTTCAATTGAAAATAATGTACCACGTTGGATGAAAAATTCTGATGAGGGGTGGGTAACAGGCGAATATGGTATGTTACCTAGGTCTACAAATGAAAGAATGAGTCGTGAAGCTGCAAGAGGAAAGCAAAGCGGTAGAACTCTTGAAATACAAAGATTAATCGGGAGATCTTTACGTCAAGCTGTAAATCTTAAATACCTTAAGGGCAAGACTATTAATGTAGATTGTGATGTTATTCAAGCAGATGGTGGAACAAGAACTGCCTCTATTACAGGTGGATGTGTTGCTCTGTTTCTTGCAATTAAAAATCATCATGATGATCAAAGAGCTATTAATTCATTTATTGCAGCTGTATCTCTTGGAATTAAGGATAATAAGATATTACTAGATTTGGATTATGATGAAGATAGCAATGCTGATACTGATCTTAATATTGTTATGAATGAAGATCTTGATTTAATAGAGATTCAAGGCACTGCAGAAGATACTCCTTTCTCAAAAACTGAACTTAATGATATGCTTGAAATAGGTAGCTCAGCAATTACTGAAATTATTAAAAAACAAAAAGCTTGTATTGAATAAGTGAAAGATTATCAAAAATCATTCTTAAATTTAGCAATAGAATCAAAATCACTTCAGTTTGGTGAATTTACTCTTAAATCTGGAAGAGAAAGTCCCTACTTCTTTAATGCGGCCAATATGCTAGGTGGATGTAATTTATATGAGTTAGCTAAATGTTACGTCGATGCAATCAATGATAAAGAATTAAATTTTGATTGTATTTATGGTCCTGCATATAAAGGCATATTTCTTGGGTCAATTGTTGCAACTTTGTTTAGCGAGGAAGGTAAAGAGTACCCATTGTCCTTTAATAGAAAAGAAGAGAAAGGTCATGGCGAGGGTGGAAATATTATTGGCAAAAACCCATATGGGAAAGTATTAATTATTGATGATGTTCTGTCAGCTGGGACAGCAGGCAGAGAATCTATTGAAGCTATATTAAAACTTTCAGCAACTCCCTCCTCTTTTATAGTTGGTTTGGATAGACAAGAGAGAGGTTTATCTGAGATGTCTGCTAGCAAAGAATTAGAAAAAGACTTTAATATAAAAGTTGAATCTATAGTTAATTT
The DNA here is from genome assembly GCA_902551185.1 of uncultured SAR86 cluster bacterium. Classification (GTDB taxonomy): domain Bacteria; phylum Pseudomonadota; class Gammaproteobacteria; order Magnimaribacterales; family D2472; genus SAR86A. The sequence goes on from CACDCN010000006.1 coordinate 39,768, forward strand.
AGACTCATTAATAGATTTCGTTAAAGAGAATGGGGTGTATACGGATCATCTTGATAGATTAAATGAGTATAGAAAAAACTGGGGAGCGTAAATGTTTTCTGGAATTGTTCAAGGCAAGGGTAAAGTTTTAAAAATAACAACAAAAAAAGATCATCTTTCTTGTGAAATATCTTTTCCGAAGGGCTTTAATAAGAGCCTAAAAAAAGGCGCTAGTATCTCAGTAAATGGGGTATGTCTAACCTCGTTAGATGATGGTAAAAAAAATCTTAATTTTGATATCATTGATGAAACTCTTTCAAGAACAAATCTAGGGTACTTAAAAGAAGGTTCGGTTGTAAATTTAGAAAGGTCCATAAGCCCTTCTTCAGAAATTGGTGGTCATCTAATGTCTGGTCATATTCATTTCACGGGTAAAGTGAAATCATGCTTGGATAAGGATAGTACTAAAGATTTAGCTATATATTTTCCAAATAACTTTAAAAAATATATTTTTGAAAAAGGTTACATAGGTATTAATGGATGTAGTCTAACTATAGGTAAAGTATCAAAAAGTTATTTTTTAATTCATTTAATACCTGAAACGCTTGCAATAACGAATTTAAGTGCTTTGATTTCGGAATCTCTAGTTAATGTGGAGATCGATCAAAATACTATAGCAATTGTTGAGACTGTAGAAAAAACTCTAGCTGCTCAAAAATCTTGATAACACTGCCATCCTTATAGCAACTCCATTTGCTATTTGCTGCCTAATGACTGAATTTTCAGAATCATACACAGCTTCAGTAATTTCAACATAATTAACTGGGCCTGGGTGCATAATGATTGCATCTGCTTTAGCACAACCAAGCTTTGAAGTTGAGAGTTGATAAGAATTCTTATAAGTCTCCAAATCTAGATCAAGATCCTTTTCAAATCTCTCATATTGAATTCTAAGCGTCATAACAACATCTGCATCTTGAAGTGCTTTTTCAAAGTCTGGTTCATATTTACCAATTTCTGGATTTTGATACTTTGAACACATTTCAGGATGGCCGCTAAAAATCAAAGAATCAACATCAAAATTTGAAATACCTTCTACAAAAGATGATGTAACTCTTGAATGGTCAAGATCGCCCACTATTACGATTTTTAATCCATCCAATGAATTTTTATGATCAATAATGGTTTTAATATCTAAAAGAGCTTGGGTTGGATGTGATATGGCTCCCTCACCTGCATTTATAAAAACCATCTTTGGTAGAGATTCTGCTAATTCTCTTATAACAGACTTTGGATGACGTAATACACAAAGATCAACGCCCATTAAATTTAAAGCATCTACAGTTTCAAAAATAGACTCGCCTTTTTGGACTGAAGAGTTATCAATATTAAAATCAACTACAGAACAACCTAAATTTCCTGCAGCTATTGCAAAAGAAGACTTTGTTCTTGTACTTGGTTCACAAAAAACATTTGCGACTATTTTCTCAGGAAATAAATTTTCTTTTCTAAAATTACCTTCATCATCTATAAAATTATTTGAGAACTTAATAAGGTCTAATATTTCTTCTTTAGTTAAATCTTTTATGGATAATAGATTTTTAGCCATCTGTTGTTACTATTGCCTCAATTTCTACATCAACCCCAAGCGGTAAACCAGAAACTTCGATGGTTGCTCTGGCAGGATAAGGTTCAGAAAAATATTTTTTCATTACTTCGTTTACTATCGAAAAATTACCCAAATCAGTGAGAAAAATTGAGAGTTTGACTATGTCTCCTAAATCACGATCAGCCGCCTCACAAATATTCCTAATATTTTCTATTACTTGATTTGCTTGATCTTCAATTGACCCAGAAACCACATCTCCTGTTTCTGGATTTATAGGAACTTGACCTGATATAAATATTAAATTCCCAGTCTTGACCGCTTGTGAATAAGGTCCTATAGCTTGCGGTGCTTTGTTTGTTGAGATTATTTCTTTTGACATTTTCTAAGGCTCCTTTGAAAAAATAAAATTTGATATTAAAGGGATTGTACATAAAAAAAGTATTACTTTTTTACTATTTCTCATTAATATTTCTTTTGCAACTTGTAGTTGATTTCATTGATCTTACTTTTTGCATTACATTTTTTAATTCCTCTTTATTTTCTACCTCAATTTGTATTTCAAATCCTGCAAATTTTTTATCAATAGTTTTTGTAATTACTGATCCAATATTAATCCCAGCTCGGGCGAATACAGATCCTAAATCAGATAAAACCCCTACTTTATCTTCAGTATTTACATCTATATTTACCTTATATAGATGCGCTTTCTTATTTTCTCCCCAGATTGCAGAAATATATCTAGAATCTTTATCTAGAAAAGGTTTTACTTGTTTACATCTTTTATGGTGAATAACTATTCCTTTTTCTGTATCTGAATGTGCTACAACGCTATCCCCATGAATTGGAAAACAACATTTTGCAAAACGAACTGAAACACCTTCAATTCTATTATCAATAATTAAAACTGGATTTGGTTTTTTAATACCTTCTCTTATTTGAAGGCCAGAATAAAATCTTTCAGCAATAATATTTCCGGTCCTTTTGCCTAAACCAAGTTCAGTAAGAAGAGTATTTAATGAAGTTACGCCAATAGAGTCTAAAATCTTCTTAAGTGAACTTCCTCTAAATTCAGAAAGGCTTGATCCAGCTCTTTTTAATTCACTTTCTAACATTATTTTTCCAGCCTTACGTGCATCAGATGTTTTTTGTTTTCTTAATCTTGACCTAATAGCAGTCCTAGCTTTACTTGTTGCTACATAATTAAGCCAAGATGGATCTACCTCTGAATTGGACTTTGAGGTAATAATATCGACAGTTTGACCTGTTTCTAGTTCAATATTTAAAGGAACTTCACTTCTATTAACTTTACAACCCACTATGGTATCACCTAAATCAGTATGAACTTCATATGCGAAGTCTATTGGAGTCGAACCCTTTCTTAATGCATAAATATCACCCTTGGGTGAAAATAAAAATACCTCATCAGAGTCTAAATCTGTTTTTATTGATTTTGCAAATTCAGATGGATTATTTGTGTGTTTTTCTAAATTAACAAGCCCGCTTAGCCATTTCGTCGCTCGCAGTTCTGTATTTACATCTTTATCTTGAGTTTTGTATTGCCAATGAGCTGCAATACCAAAGCTAGCTATTTCGGACATACTTCTTGTTTGAATCTGAACCTCTATTGGGAATGCATTCAGAGCAAGAAGACTTGTGTGCAATGCTTGATATCCATTACTTTTTGGGATTGCTATGTAATCTTTAAATTTATTTTCTATAGGAGAGAAATAATTATGAATCACTCCCAAAGATCTATAACATTCATCAACTGAATCGACTAGAATCCTAAAACCATAGACATCAAGAATTTCTGAAAAAGGTTTATGTTTGGATTTAATCTTCCTATATATGCTATAAATATTTTTCTCTCTGCCTTTTACTCCTACGGTTGCAATTCCATTAGTTTTAAGGTGTCGCTTAAGCTCCTTTCTTATCTTTGAGACAATTCTCTTTCTTCCACCACTTGATTTTTTTATTGCGCTCTCAAGCATTGAGACTCTTAAAGGATAGATGCATCTAAATGCTAGATCTTCAAGTTCAGCTCTAATATCCTGCATACCTATCCTTAAGGCTAGAGGCCCATATAATTGAATGGTTTCTTTAGACTTCTCTAATTGTTTTGATCTAGGTAAATGCTCTATTGTTCTCATGTTATGCAAACGATCACAAATTTTTACCAAGACAACTCTTACATCTTTAGATATAGCAAGCATCATTTTCTGTAAGTTATTTGCATCTCTTTCGGATCTATTGTTTATATCGAGATTACTCAATTTACTTACCCCATCAACTATTTCTGCTACATCATCTCCAAATAATTTAATTAGATCCTTCTTATTAACATCGCAATCTTCCAATACATCATGCATTAAAGCAGCGCATATAGAATCTGTATCCATTTTTAGATCTAAAAGAATGTTAGCAACAGCAATTGGATGAGTAATATACTTCGAACCATCTCTTCTTTCTTGCCCTTCATGTGCATAAAATGCAAGTGAATAAGCTTTTTGTATCTTCTTTATATCTTTATTGCTTATATAAGACTTAAGGGATTTATAAAAATTTGGAGGTAACCTTAATAAGGTATCATTAGAAAAATCATTTAGCAAAATGTTTGGGAGTGCATGGCTACTCAAGAGAACCCCCTATAGTCATTTATCCTTCATTATTGTTTTCCGGGCTGCTGGGAGCGGAAAACTCATCTAATAAAAGATCTTCTTCAAGAGTTTTTTCTAGGGTTTCTGAATCTAACAACCCCTCTTCAATTTCTCTTAATGCAACCAATGTAGGCTTATCATTATCCCATTCTACTAATGGATCTCTGCTTGTTGTTGATAGCTGTCTAGCTCTTTTTGATGCCATAAGTATCAAATCAAATCTACTTGGAATCTTTTCTAAACAATCTTCTACTGTAATTCTGGCCATTTAAATTCTCCTAGGACGAGTATTCTAATTGCAATTAAGCTATTTATCCAATAAATCTTGTAATATATTTAAGTTATCTTGTTTATTATATTCATGCTTTATATTAAATATAATAGAGCCTAGTTCTTTAACGGTTTGATTAAAATTATCATTTAAAACTATATAATCAAATAATTCAGCAGATTCTAATTCTTTTTTTGCATTAACTAGCCTATTCTCAATAGCATCATCTGAGTCAGATCCTCTTAAAACAAGTCTATTCTTTAATTCATCAAAAGATGGAGGGATTATAAAAATAGATAAGTTATCTACATTTAACTTTTTAATTTGATTAAACCCTTGCACGTCTATATCCAAAATTATATTAATGCCGGCTTCTGTCTTTTCATCAATAAAAGATTTTAGAGTGCCATATTGGAAACCATGCACATTTGCATTCTCTATAAACGCATCTCTATCTTTAAGATCATTAAATTCTTCATCTGATATAAAGAAATAGTCCTTACCATTCAGTTCACCATCACGAGCATCTCTAGTGGTTGCTGATATAGATAATTCTATTTTATTAGGACTTAAATCTATAATTTCTTTAATCAAAGAAGATTTTCCTGCTCCTGAGGGAGCAGAAAAAATAATTAACCTACCTTTGTTGCTGTTATTCGACATTTTGTATTTGTTCTCGCATCTCTTCAATAGATAGTTTGATATCAAGAGCATAATCTTTCATCTTAGAATCATCTAATTTTACCGTAAGAGTATTAGCTTCTCTAAAAAGCTCTTGCAATATAAAGTCTATCTTCTTCCCGCTACTATCATTCTTAGCTATTTCTTTTTTCAATGATTTTGTATGAAATAATATTCTATCAATCTCTTCTGATACATCATGCTTTAATGCTAATAAAGCAACCTCTTGATCAATCCTAGCTTCATCAAAATTATTTAAAATTTCGGAAACTTTTAATTTATAAGATTTTATTCTTTTATTTAGATTTTTATTATTTATCTTAAAAATATTTGCTGTTATAGATTCAATTTTTAATATTTTTTTTATTAAAACATTTTGTACTTTGAGACCCTCTTCATTTCTAGAATCAATAAAATGATTTAAAGCATTTTTAAAAGTACCTTTAACTAATTTTTTATTAATACTCTGTGCTATGTTTGCTTTAAAAATACCTGGCACATCTTTAATATCTCTAAATTTTAAATCTTCTGATAAAGTTAAATTCTTACTTAAAGACTTCTCTAACTTTTTTAAAAGGTTTGAATCTATTGAGTAAGTTGTCTTTGTAGGAGACTTCGATCTAATTCTAATATCAACCTTGCCCCTTTTAATCTTCTTAGATATTGAATTTCTAATAAATTTATCTAGATCATTGTTTAAATCATTTGGCTTGATGGATATTTCTAAAAACCTATGGTTTACGCTCTTAATTTCAATATAAATTTCAGAATCATTTTCAATTGAAGCCCCTTCCCCAAATCCAGTCATGCTACTTAACATTTAAGTATTGTATTTTGCAATACATTTTAGTTCTAGTGATATTGATCAAAAATAAATCCTAATTCTTTTATTTTTTCATTAGAAATATTACTTAAATTATTAGAATCTTCAGAGCAGTTAAATATCTCATAAGATGAATTATTAAAATTATTCTCTATGAAAAACTGAATAATCTTTGCAGCATTATTCCTATGAAGATGATTTTTAGAGATTTTTGTTGAATCTGAATCATAAAGTCCTGAGAATCTTAGAATTAATAACTTATCTCCATAGTTTTGAATTTGATTTTCTTCATATATAGAGATAATTCTACCTCTATAGTCATTTGGTTTGGGGTCATCTAATTCATTAAAAACCCTATTCTTGTCTTTTCCATAGATTCTAGTTGATGAGATTGATATAAATTTGTTAAATGAAATTGTACTTAATAGTTTTTGAATATTTTTAATAGAATTTATAAAACCATCTTTATATCCTCTTTCACTTGATGAGCTCGGCTTTGGAATAAATACGATAGATTCAAAATCGATATTATCTAAACTTGGTAATTCTCTAGAAAGCCAGTCCCATTTTATAAAGTTTTTATTTTCTTTATCCTGCCTAGAAACTCCATATATGTTATAGAGATCTTTATTTAAATTATTTGTCAGTCTTTTTGCGATATCACCAAAACCAATTATTAAAATATTTTTTTTCATTGAGTTTATTTAGTCAAAAAAAATCCAGGGATGCAACCCTGGATTTCTAAATATAGAAGATTTATTAAATGCTTAAGAGTGGCGCGATAACCAAACTAACAATTGCCATAACATTAATAAGAATATTCATTGATGGTCCTGAGGTATCCTTAAATGGATCTCCAACCGTATCTCCAACTACAGCAGCTGCATGAGTGTCTGAACCTTTACCTCCTAAATTACCTTTCTCAACATATTTTTTGGCATTATCCCAAGCTCCTCCAGCATTTGCCATCATTAGCGCTAATGAAACACAACCAAGCAATCCACCAGCAAGCATTCCACCCAAAGCCTGTGCACCTAACCCAAAACCAATAATGGTTGGCATTGATACAGCTATTATTCCAGGCAACATCATTTTCTTAAGGGCTGCTGTTGTAGCAATTTCAACACACTTTTCAGAATCTGGCTCTGCTGTACCCTCCATTAATCCTGGTATTTCTTTAAACTGTCTTCTTATTTCATTAATCATTTCAAAAGCTGCATCTCCAACTGCTGTCATGGTTATTGAAGAAACTAAGAAAGGTATACATACTCCAATAAACATTCCAACTAAAACAATTGGCTCTGTAAGTGCTAGTGAAAATTCTGGATTTGCATCTGCAACTACAGCTGAAAATGCTGAAATTATTGCTAGAGCAGCCAATGCTGCAGCCCCAATTGCAAAACCTTTTCCAATTGCAGCAGTAGTATTTCCTAATTCATCAAGAGAATCAGTGATTTCTCTTACTTCTTCGCCCATGCTTGACATTTCAGCGATGCCACCGGCATTATCAGCAACTGGTCCATATGCATCTATTGCCATTGTTATTCCAACAGTTGCAAGCATGCCAACAGCTGCAATTCCAACTCCATAAATACCTGACAATTGAGTTGAGATAAGAATAATCCCAGCTAAAATACCAATAGGTATTACAACTGATTGCATTCCAACTGATAATCCTGAAATCATTACTGTTGCAGAACCAGTTTCTCCTGATTCAGCAATTTTTTTAACCGGGCTACCGCCTGTGTAATATTCTGTAATAAGGCCAATCAAGACTCCGCCTACTGCACCAGCAATAACACACCACCATACATTCATTTCAACTCCTTCAAAAGAATCAATTATGAAATAGGCCATAGCCACAAATATTACTGGTGCTAAAAGAGTCCCAGATCTTAATGCGCTCGCAGGTGCTTTTGCAGATTGAAGCTTAACTATAAATATTCCAATTATTGACGCTATTAAACCAGTCGATGCTAAAGCTAAAGGAAGCATCATCATATCTTTGTTACCTAAGGTGTAAGCTATAGCTATAGATGCAATCATAGAACCACAATATGATTCAAATATATCTGAACCCATTCCAGCAACATCACCAACATTGTCACCAACATTATCTGCTATAACACCCGGATTTCTTGGGTCATCTTCAGGTATTCCTGCTTCAATCTTACCAACAAGATCAGCTCCAACATCTGCACTTTTTGTAAAAATTCCCCCGCCTACTCTAGAAAAGAGAGCTACTACAGATGCCCCCATAGCAAAACCTTCAAGCTTATGAGGATCAATTTCAGCAGGTATATAGAAAAAATATAAGCCTCCCAAACCAATTAAGCCCAATGATGCTACACAAAGACCCATTATTGAGCCGCCATAAAAAGAAACTGTTAAAGCTGCGGCTGAGCCATCTTTTTGAGCTGCTGTCGCTGTTCTCACATTTGCTTTTGTAGCGGCATACATTCCAATAAATCCTGCAATTGATGAGCATAAAGCACCTACAATAACCGCTATTGCTGTGTAAGGACCTAAGGCATACCAAGCTAAGACAACGATCACAGCCATAAAAATAAACAGATATTTATATTCTGTTTTCATAAAGGTTAATGCTCCAGTGTGAATTTGGTCGCCAATTTTCTTTACTTTATCTTCACCATCAGGATATTTCATGACAAGCATATAAACTACAAATGCCATGACCATACCCAATAAACCTAAAGCTGGTGGAATGATTAAATTATCCATATAGAAACCCCTTATTTTTTAATAAGGCATTCTAGCAAATAATTTATAATAAAACGTATATTTTATTCTATTTGTTGAATACTTCTTTATCTAAAAGATTTTCAGAGTTAGCAACTATACAAGCCACTGCAGCATCGCCCGTTACATTTACTGAAGTTCTTATCATGTCTAAGATCCTATCTACAGCCAAGATAATACCTATAGCTTCTAAAGGAAGTCCAAATTGTTGGAGAATAATGACCAATGTAATTGTTCCAGCAGATGGAACTGCAGCTGTTCCAATAGATGTAACAACTGCGAGAATCACAACTTGAACATACTGAATTAAAGTTAGATCTATTCCTGACATTTGAGCAATAAAAACTGTTGCCATACCTTGCATAATTGCAGTGCCATCCATATTAATTGTTGCTCCAACAGGAACCACAAAAGAAGAAACATTCTTATTAACTCCTAAATCATTTTGAACTGTTTTAAGCGTAACTGGAATTGTTGCAGCGCTTGAGGAGGTTGAGAATGCAAAAATAGCAACCTCTTTCATTTTTCTATAAAAAGTAGTGATGCTTAAATTTGTAAACACTTTTAGTATTAGTGAATACGTAATAAAGACATGTAAAAATAATACAGAGATTAATAAAACTACATACTTAAAAGCTTCTTGAAAGATATTTAATCCATCAGTTATTACAAATTTTCCAATCAAGCAAAATACGCCAATCGGAGCAAAAGAAATAATCATAATAACTAGTTGCATAAAAACAGTATTTAATTTTTCAAAAGCACTGCTAAAGTTGCCTGTTAAATGATTGGTTTTGTTTAAAGCAATTCCAAATAAAATACTAAAAAATACAACAGCAAGCATTTGATTTTGTGCCATAGCCTCAAGAATATTTGAGGGAAATATCCCTAATATTGTTTCATACAGTCCCTGCCCCTCTGGGAGTTTATCTGGTGGGGCTATTTCAGATGAGTATCCCGCTCCTGGTTTAAAAATAGAGGCTATCATCAAAGAAAGACTAACAGCTATAGCCGTAGTGCCAAGATATAAACCAATGGTTTTAACTGTAATATTGCCAAGACTTTTCATGCTTGTAAGAGAAGAAATACCAGAAACAAGAGAGAAAAATACTAATGGGATAATTAGCATTTTTAATAGGTTAATAAAAATTGAACCGCCTAGATTAAAAATATATGTAGCGAAAAAATCATTAAGTCTTTGGGGTAAAAATTCAAGATAATAAAAGGAAGCTCCAACGATGAAGCCAAATAACATACCTAAAAGAATATTCTTTGTTAAATTCTTTGGTGTTTCAATCATGTTATCTCTATCATATCAAAATCTTCTTTACCAACACCACATTCAGGACATAACCAATCCTCAGGAACATCCTCCCATGCAGTTCCAGGCTCAATTCCATCATCAGGCCATCCAAGTTCTTCATCATATATGAGACCGCATACAATACATTCCCACTTCTTATATTTCATTTGATACTAAAAATTTACTTATTTCGTTTAAAACAACGAGGCTATAATATCAGATTTAAGAATTTAAATTAATGAAGCTTAAACAAATATCTAAATGGTTCTCATATGAAGCTATGAATAGCCTGCTAAAAAATAAGGTTATAAAATCATGGCTTTTAGAAGAAGGTCCAATAACTAAGAGAATCAAATCAAGTGAAAAATTTGAGCTTAAGTTACTTCAAGATGATTTGGGTGATATTAATAAATCAGAAAGGTCATTCATTGGGCATTTAAGTGGAGATATTAAAATTAGAGAAGTAATCCTCTATGGTAATAAAAATCCAAGAGTTTTTGCTCAATCTATTATTCCGGTTGAAACTATAAATCAAGGACTATCAAAACTTGGTGAACTTGGAACAAAACCATTAGGTGATATTCTTTTTGAAAAAAATATATTTAAAAAAGAGAATACTATGTTTGCTCAATTTAAGGATGAAAAGAATATATTTTGGGGAAGGAAAACGAAATACAATGTTAAAAATAAGCCTTTTTCTGTAATGGAAGTTTTTCTTATTGATCAGGATGAATAAAAATAAAATACAATCTCTCATTGAGCTGGCCCGTTTAGATAAACCAATAGGGATATATTTATTATTATGGCCTTCTTTGTTAGGACTTCTATTAGCAGGAATTAATTCACAAATAAGCTTTAAAAGTATATTAATAGTTATTATTGGCTCTATTCTTGTAAGATCATGCGGCTGCGTTATTAATGATATAAGTGACTACAAATTAGATAAACTGGTATCAAGAACTGCTGGAAGACCTTTGGCTGTTGGTAATATAAGCATCATAGAAGCGTGGGTTTTCTTTATAGTTCTAGCTTTAATTTCTTTTGCTTTATTGTGGTTTACCAACGCCTTAACTATAAAACTATCCATTTTCTTTGGATTTTTAATAGTTTTATACCCGATTACCAAAAGATTTATAAGTGCTCCTCAGTTTATATTGGGAATAACATTTGGATCAGGCTCTTTAATAGCTTATTCACTAGAAACTAGTGTATTTTCCGCATCAATATTAACCCTATATATTGGAATAGTTGCCTGGATAGTTAGTTTTGATACATATTATGCTCTTCAAGATAAAAATGATGACTTAGATATAGGTGTTAACTCAACTGCAATCTTGTGGGCTGAAAATGCGATTATATATTCTAAAGTATTACATCTAGCTTTTTATGCATCATTATTAATAATAGCTATCATTAATTCATTCTCTTATTTCTTCTTCTTAATATTCATAGGCTTGTTTTATTTATTTTTACATCAAAATAAACTTTTAAAAAATTCTGATTATTTAGGCGCCTTCAAAATAAATAATTGGATTGGAATAATTTCTGTGTCTGGTTTTGCTTTGGAAATTATTTTTTTAAACTGATATGAATAAACTAAAATTTATTGAAGATATTTCTTCATTAAAAGAATCTGAATTTGATGATTTAAATAGTAAAGATGATTCCCCTTTTACTAAATATGGATTTTTAAATTCTTTGGAAGAGTCTAGATGTGTTTCAACAGTTAATGGATGGAAGCCAAATCATCTAGCAATATTTAATAAAAAAAAATTGAGGGGCTTTATACCCTTGTATTTAAAAAATAATAGTCACGGTGAGTTTGTATTTGATCACCAATGGTCTTATGCATTAAATAGGGCTGGAAGAAATTATTATCCAAAATTATTAACAGCTATTCCATTTACTCCCTGTAAGACTAAAAAAATATTCAAAAGCGAAAAATTGGATTACGAAATCTTCATAAAGGAAATTAAAGATCTGATGATTAAAGACAATATAGAAACATGGCATATGCTTTTTCCAGATGATGAAGTTCATAAGACACTCATCGATAATAATTTTATAAAGAGAAGTGGTTATAAATTTATTTGGAATAATAAAAAATATAATTGTTTTGAAGATTATTTAGAAATTTTTACTTCTAGGCAAAGAAAGAATATTAAAAATGAAAGAGAGAAAGTTAAAAAAGCAGGAATTACTTTTAAGGTGAAAGATAAAAGTAATTTGACTGATGATCATTGGGAAGATTTTTATAACTTTTATAATAATACATATCTTGAAAGATTGCAGGAACCATATCTAAATTTAGATTTTTTTAAAGGGGTTCATGCAAAGCGAATGCAACTAAACCCAATTATTATCTTTGCAGAGAAAAATAATAAGAAGATTGCAGCTTCACTATTTTATAACGGCAAATCAGTGCTTTATGGAAGACATTGGGGTGCTTCTGAAGATGTAGACAGTCTCCATTTTGAATGTTGTTATTATCAAGGGATCGATTATTGTATAAAAAATAAAATAGCCCACTTTGATCCAGGTGTTCAAGGAGAACATAAGATGAGAAGAGGTTTTGAGGCAACAGAAACTTCCTCTTATCATTACATAATGAAAGAAGATTTTAGAAATGCCATAAAAGATTTTTGTACCAGAGAAGGAAAAGAAATTAAAAATTATTTAAAGGCCTGTGAAAGATATACACCCTTCAAGAAAGAATATAAAATTTAATCATGCTTAAAACTTTACCTAAAACATCTCACCAACTTAAACTTTTTGAGGGTAACTTTTTGCTTCTAAAAAAAATGTCTTCAAGAAAGAATTTAAAATTTAACCATGCTTAAAACTTTACCTAAAACATCTCACCAACTTACAGTTTGTGAGGGTAACTTTTTGCGACTAAAAAGAATGCTTCAAAAGTTTTCAAAAGAAACATACTTTTTTCAAACTATTAATCCTGATGAATCATATAATGAAATATCATTCAAAATTATTCATAGAACAAAACATACTCTAATTGTTGAAGCTAAACAAAATAAAAATAATGATCAAATAAATAGCTTTATTTTAAGAATACAGATTTGTCTTGACGCCAATTTAGCAGAAGTTATTTCTTATCAAGGTGAGAAAGCTATCCCTGCTTTTATTAAAATTTCTAAGAGTCAGTCCAAAGATGAAAAACTTCAACAAAATAGATTCTTAACAGAGTGGCTAGAAAGTATTTTTATATCGGGTATTAATTCAGAAATAAAATTTTAATGGTCAAGACGATATTATACTTTCATGGTTTTGCCTCATCATCAGATTCTGAAAAAGCAGATATTTTAAAAAACTATATTTCATCTTTCGCTAAAAAAACAAGGCTGGTCGTTCCTAATCTAAATGATAATTTCAAAAAAGCTGTTAAAGAAATAAAAGAACTAATTAAATCTAATGGCGAACCGATTGCTTTTATGGGTAGTTCTTTGGGAGGATATTACGCAGCATATTTTGCAAGTATATATAACTCAAAAGCTATTTTAATTAACCCCGCTATACCTCCATTAAAAGATTTTGATATTCATCTTGGAGAGAATGAAAACTACTCGACTGGAAATAAATTTAAACTCACAAAAGAAGATATGAAGTTTATTAGGTCGATTGCTTTTAAGAAATATAATAATTCTTCCAATACACTTATTTTGCTTGAGTCTAAAGATGAGGTATTAAATTACATTGAAACATCATCATATTTCAAAAGTTCTTTTATAGATATTGAGTTTGGCGGGAATCATTCATACACCTCTCTTATCAAAAAACTCGAAAAAATAAGAAATTTCATAGATATTCAATAAATTGAACTAAAATTGGGCAAAAAACTTTATTTTGCACAAAAATAATGCATAATATTATCAATGTTTGTGCATTTGCTTGAAAAACATTAAAGCATATTAGATGTAACAAAATTTAAAAACTACTATCTTAAGGAGAAATTAATGAAAACTTATGAATATATTTGGCTTGATGGATATCAGCCCGAACCATCAATGAGAAGCAAAGTTAAGGCAACAAAGGATGAAACACCGCCTGATTGGTCTTTTGATGGATCTTCAACGGAACAAGCAGAAGGAGGCAGTTCAGACTGTTTGCTTTTACCAGTTCAAACTTATGAAAATCCAAATGGGCATGACCTAGTTATGACACAGGTTCAAGCTGCAGACCATACCACTCATCCATCTAATTTTAGAGCTGCTGCTGCAGAAGTCGTTTCTGATGAATGGTGGTTTGGATTTGAGCAAGAATACTTTTTTACAGATCCAGAAACGGGCGAACCATTGGGATGGGAAAATGGTGAACCAGGACCTCAAGGCCCATACTATTGTGCAGTTGGTGCTGGAAATGTTTCTGGACGAGAAATTTCTGATGCGCACCTTTTAGCTTGCTTAGATTTAGGAATAGAGTTAACTGGAACTAATGCTGAGGTTGCTATTGGCCAATGGGAGTATCAATGTTTTGGCAAAGGAATTAAAGCAGCAGACGATCTTTGGGTCAGTCGATATTTACTATATAAAATTGCTGAAGAATTTGGAGTTGGTGTAAACATACATCCGAAACCAAAAACTGGAGATTGGAATGGCTCAGGAATGCATACTAATTTCTCTAATGAGGCTATGCGAACAGCTGGAAGTGAAGAGCTGTTTACATCAATGTGTGACAAGCTAGGTGAAGTTCATGAGGAAGGTATAGCTGCATATGGTTCTGACAATGATATGAGATTAACAGGCCTTCATGAAACGCAAAGCATTGACACATTCTCATATGGAGTTAGTGATAGAGGTGCCAGTATACGTATACCAGTATATACAGTTGAACATGATTGGAATGGTTATCTAGAAGATAGAAGACCTGCATCAAATGCAGATCCATATAAAATCCTATCTCACATAGTAGGTACTTTAAAGTAGTTTTTAAATGTATAAATCTGCCCTATTAATATAATGGGGCAGACTTTCTAAGATGAAAGTAAATATAGAAAATATAAAATTTTTAAATCAATTAACCTCTGAAGTAATAATATTAGATAAAGATTTATGTATTGTTTGGTTAAATGACTCGGCCTTGAACAAAGGATGGGTTTTAAATTCAAATAATAAAAATAATATAATTACGGATCAATTCTCAGAAGAAACTAATGGAAAGCTTATAGGCTTGTTAAAAAATACTGTTGAAAAAGCGGTCATTACAATCACTGGCAGATCTTCAAAGTTATTATTGATATGCTTAAGTATGTCGTAACCTAACATTCCTGGCATTTGGACGTCAGTTATAACCAAGTCAGGTTTTGTATTTTCTAATTCTTTAATTAGTTCTTCGCCTGAAGAGAAGGTTCTAGTCTTAAATCCAGAGCTAGAAAGACTTTCTTCAAGAACTAACCTAATAGCCTCATCGTCATCAGCGATCCAGACTTTATGCAATTTTAGCCTCCCTTTTTTCATCTCCCAAAGGAACATTAATTGAAAATATTGTACTTCCAGGCTTTGATTTGAATGTTATATTTCCCCCATGAACTCTTATTATGTCTTGAGCAATAGTAAGGCCTAATCCAGATCCACTCTCTTTCATCGATACCATGGGAAAGAACAATTGATCATGAAGTTCATCTGGTATTCCTTTCCCATTATCGCAAATATCAACTGAGCATACAGTTTGTTGAACCACTCCATTTATCGGCTCCCCATATTTAATTCTAGATTTAATCACTATGGCAGGATCTTTAATATTTTCTATTGCTTGTTGACCATTTTTAACAATATTAAGGATTGCTTGTACAAATAGATTCTCATCTCCATATATCTCTGGAATGCTTGGGTCATAGTCCCTTATAAAATTTAACTTTTCATTTTTATCAACCTCAACCAGGGCAT
>CACDCN010000007.1 GCA_902551185.1 uncultured SAR86 cluster bacterium
ATATGCATCTACTGAACTTGCAAAAGAAAGAGGCTCATATGAATCCTTTGAAGGTTCTTTATGGAGTAAAGGCATCCTGCCCAAGGATTCAATTGAAATACTTGAAGAAAACAGAGGAAAAGAATATTTAAATGTTGATAGATCAGAAACATTGGATTGGGAGTCTCTTAGAAAGAAAGTTAAAAAAGATGGGATGAGAAACTCTAATGTAATGGCGATTGCGCCTACTGCGACTATTTCCAATATAACAGGTGTTACTCAATCAATTGAACCAACATATCAAAATTTATATGTAAAATCTAACCTGTCAGGAGAATTTACAATTGTTAATCCTCATCTTGTTAGAAAATTAAAAGAATTAGACTTATGGGATGATGTAATGATAAATGACCTGAAATATTTTGAAGGAAGTCTATCAGAGATATCCAGAATACCAGATGAAATAAAGAAATTATTCTCAACAGCTTTTGAGGTAGAGCCAAGGTATATAGTTGAGTCTGCAAGTAGAAGGCAAAAATGGATTGATCAAGCGCAATCTTTAAACTTATATATAGGTAATGCAGATGGTAAGAAGTTAGATATAACATATAGAATGGCCTGGTATTCTGGTTTAAAGACCACTTACTATTTAAGATCTATTGCTGCAACTCAAACTGAGAAATCTACTGTAGAAAAAGGAAAGCTTAATGCAGTAAGTTCTAATGCCAATGAAGTTTCAACAAATGAGCTTGGAGCACCAGCACCAATACCAGAAGCATGCTCTCTGGATGACCCAGATTGTGAGGCATGTCAATAATTTTTATGGAGAAATAATATGTTAAATTGGGATGAATATGGAAAGGAAGAAAATCCAACACCGCCTGTAGCAACAGAGGTTAAAACAGAGCCTGCATCGCAAAGCAAGGAATTGCAATCGCCTAAGAAAGATACCGATCAAGAAAAAGAAAGATCAACATCAGTTGATAATTCTAATATTGGAGAAGGGTCAAGGGCTGCAGCTGCAAGAAAAGCTGTAAATGAAATAGATGAAGCAGCAGGTAATGAGGAGCTTGATGAAATGATGGCAAATGCTGGCCGAGTTCAGGTTGATCAAAAAATGATGATTAATTGTAAAGCAGATCTTAATCAATTAGTTCCTTTTAAATATGATTGGGCATGGCAAAAATATCTTGATGGAAGTGCAAATCATTGGATGCCACAAGAAATAAATATGACAAATGATATCGTTTTATGGAAATCAGAAGATGGCTTAACAGAAGATGAAAGAATGATTGTAAAAAGAAATCTTGGTTTCTTTTCAACCGCTGACTCACTTGTTGCAAACAATCTTGTTCTTGCTTTATATAGATTAATTACCAATCCAGAATGCAGACAATATATCTTGAGACAAAGTCTTGAGGAAGCTATACATACTCATGCTTATCAATACTGTATTGAATCTTTAGGAATGGATGAAGGAGAAATATTTAATATGTATAGAGAAGTGCCATGTGTTGCTAGAAAAGCATCGTGGGGACTTAAATATACTCAAGAAATATCAGATCCTGATTTTAAAACTGGAACAGAAAAAACTGATAAGCAGTTGCTTAAAAATCTTATAGCTTTTTATTGTGTTCTTGAAGGAATATTCTTTTATTGTGGCTTTACACAAATTTTGTCGATGGGAAGAAGAAATAAGATGACTGGTACAGCAGAGCAATTTCAATATATTTTAAGAGATGAATCGATGCATGTTAATTTTGGTATTGATGTTATAAATCAGATAAAAATTGAAAATCCTAATCTTTGGGATGAACAAATGAAGTCTGATGCTGCTCAGATGATTTTGGAGGGCACGGAGCTAGAGATTCAATATGCTAGAGATACTATGCCAAGAGGTGTACTTGGAATGAATGCATCAATGATGGAAGAATATTTAAAATTCATTGCTAACAGAAGACTTACTCAACTTGGTTTAGATGAAGAATTTACAGGGGTAACAAACCCATTCCCTTGGATGTCAGAAATAATTGATCTTAGGAAAGAAAAGAATTTCTTTGAAACAAGAGTTACTGAATATCAGGTTGGCGGCGCTCTGAACTGGGAATAAGACTTGAAATTATATTCAAGTCAAGTTGCTCCTAGCCCAAGAAAGGTTCTCGTATTTATTGCTGAAAAAAGCATAGGAAATATTGAAGTTGAGAATCTCGATATTGGTAAGATGGATCATAAAACTCCTGAATACAAAAAAATAGCACCTAACTCAAGAATACCTGCTCTTGTCCTAGATGATGGTCAGGTGATTCTAGAAACTACAGCGATATGCAGATATCTCGAATGCCTATACCCAGAACCAAACTTATTTGGAAAAAATCCAATGGAGATTGCAGAAATTGAAATGTGGTACTCAAGAGTATCATTTGAGTTAATGCTACCGCTTATGCATGGTTTCAGACATACCCATCCTCATATGAGCGCACTTGAAGAACAAAATAATGAATTTGGCCTAGCCCAAAGAGAGCTCGCAATTAAATCTCTTAAATACTATGAAGAAATTATTAAGGGAAATAAATTTATTGCATGTAATAAATTTTCTTATGCTGATATACAAATGACTGTATCACTCCAATTTCTTGTGAGGTTAAATAGAATAGATATTAATGACTATAATAATCTTAGTAAATATATTGGAAATATTTCAGCCAGGCCTAGCTTTTCCGTCTGATTAAGTAAATTACTTATTAATTAACTCAAAAAACTTTAATGTCTGCTCTCCTCCATTTTGAAGAGCTCTTGCATTTGTCATATCAGAAATCTTATCCCAATTAGCATGAATATTTTCTGGTGTCATATCTTCGCCAGTACCAAGGGAAACACCCATACTTTCTTGAATATTTATTCTAGAAAAAACCCCTGCTCCTGCAGCTATAATCACTCCATTTGGGGCATGATCACTTGCTAAATATATTACAGCTGGAGTGATATATTCTGATTTTAGATTTTGACCAAAATCCTCGGGTATTAATCCCTCTGTCATTCTAGTATATGCAACTGGTGTGATTGAATTTGTAAAGATATTTTTATTTTGTCCTTCAAGTTTTAAAGTATTCATCAAACCAATCATTGCCATCTTTGCTGATCCGTAATTGGTTTGTCCAAAATTTCCATACACTCCACTAGCAGAACTTGTAAAAATAATACGGCCATATTCTTGTTCTCTCATTATTGGAAAAATAGTATGTGTACAATTTAAGCTACCTTGAAAATGAACATCCATTACCAAATTAAAATCCTCTATAGAAACTTTATGAAAACTTTTATCTCTTAAAATACCGGCATTATTTACAAGAATATCAATCCTACCCCATTCATCCATTGTTTGTTGCACCATATTCTTCACTGCATCTAAATCAGTTACGCTAGCTCCATTAGATATGGCTTCGCCACCTTCAGATTTAATTAACTCAACCACTTCTTCAGCAGCATCGCTTGCACCACTGCCATCAACGCTTCCACCAAGATCATTAACTACTACTTTAGCCCCTCTCCTTGCTAGCTCTAAAGCATGTTCTTTACCAATACCCCCGCCTGCTCCTGTGACAATCGCAACTTTATCATTAAATTCAATGCTCATACTTTTCTCCAGTTGAGTTAAAAATATTTGAAGTAATGGCATATTCTAATCAAAATAGATCTCATTTACTATGTAATAAATTAAGGATTACATTTTAAATTAGGAATATAATTAACTATTATTTATAAGGAAATAAAATGAGTGCATCAGTTAAAGTAGTAGTAACCGGAGCGGCTGGCCAAATAGCTTATTCGTTAATTCCAAGATTAGTTAATGGAAGAACATTTGGAGATAAAAAAGTTGACTTGGTCTTAGTTGAAATACCCCAGGTCGTTGATAAGCTTAAAGGATTGATAATGGAATTAGAGGATTCTTATTTTCCTAATATGGGAAATATTACCTATACAGACAATTTTGATGAGGCTGCCTCAGATGGAGATTGGTTTTTGCTTGTTGGCAGTATTCCTAGGGGTATTGTATTTAATGGAAAAAAAATTGAAGAAAGATCTGACCTTTTAAGTATAAATGGAGGAATTTTCGTTGATCAGGGCCAAGCAATAGGCAAGCATGGCAAAGATGATGCAAAAATATTAGTTGTTGGAAATCCTGCAAACACAAATGCGTTTATTGGAAAAAATGCCGCCAATAAAGATTCACAACTTTGGATGGCAATGACAATGTTAGACTCAAACAGAGCTAAATCAATTATCTCTAAAAAAACAAATAAAAATATTTCAGATATTAAAAATATGATTATCTGGGGTAATCATAGTCCAACGATGTATCCAGATGCTGAAAATACAATTATCTCTGGCGAGTTAGGAAATAGTGTTATTAACGATATGAATTGGATAGAGTCTAATTTTATTCCTACTGTTCAGCAAAGAGGTAAGGCTGTAATAGACGCAAGAGGAGCTTCTTCAGCTACCTCGGCTGCCAAAGCTGCTATTGATACGATAATAGCCTGTGAGAGTCCAACTGAATCAGGAGAGTGCTTTAGTGCAGCAGTAGCAAGTGATGGATCATATAATGTACCAGAAGGACTTATTTGCGGCTTTCCACTAATCACTCAAAAAGATGGCACTGTTGATATTAAAAGAGATATCGTATTATCAGATTTTGGAAAGACAAAAATTAAAATATCAATTGATGAGTTGCTTGCTGAGAAAGAAGCAGTAAAACATCTAATGAAATGACAAACAAAGATAAAATTATTTATAGTTTTATAAGTAACATTATTGAAGATGAAAAATCTTCAAATATAAATCTTCTAACAAAAAAAGATATTTCAAAATTACTAAAAAGAATTGAAAAAACAAATATAAAATCTTTATCTATAACTCCATTAATTGAAGAAAAGGCTGATGCAAATTGCGATCTTTATATTGCACTTGATGATATAGAAAATTCTGAATCCGATATAGGAATTATTAAAAACCTTTTAAGTCAAAAAATTGTTATCTTTACGAATTTTAATAAAGATAAAAGAACAGATGAGATGATGTTAAAACTAGGATTTCAAACGGAGTTATTGGACAAAAATAATAAGTTAAAGTGTTTTTCTTATAACCTTAAAACATATAACAACAAAAGATCATGGAATAATCCTAAAGGTTGGGCTAATCCAGAAAATTTTGATAAATTTAGATGGTAAGACTTCTTTTAGTTACTTTTTTAACTTTTAGTAGTAATGATTTACTTTCAAATGAATTAAAAGTTGGATTTGCAAAAATCTCTATCACACCAGATATTATTGATAAGTGGGAAGATATAGATAAGGATGCTCAATTTAATTCAAATATTGATTTGTGGACGGATGTAAATGGTAATGGGCAATTTGATGCCGTGTGGATGGCAGGTTTTCAAAATAATCGGCCTGCTCAAGGAGTTAAAGATGAATTGATGGCTGTAGCAGCAGTCATTGATGATGGCAAAACTCGAATTGGAATCATAAGTGCTGATACCATTGGGCTAATGCGAAAATTTGTACTCAGTGTCCGTGAAGATCTTCCTGCTGAATGGGGTCTAGATTATCTCATGATACATGCAACCCATAATCATGAAGGACCAGATACACAAGGTCTCTGGGGACCAAGTTTATTTAAAAGTGGTGTTAACGATGAATATATGAATCAACTGAAACAAAATTTTCTAAACGCTTTAAATATAGCAATAGACAAATTAGAGCCTGCCCAAATGAGCCTAGCTTTAATCCCAACCAATCCTCTCACCCCTATCAAAGATAAACGCAAACCCATTGTGATAGATGATGACATTAGAGCAGTCTTATTTAGCCGTCCTGATGGCTCGATCATAGGCTCATTGATTAATTTTGGAATTCACGTAGAACTTACTTGGGATAAAAATCTAGAATTAACTTCTGATGTTGCAGGCTATCTAAGAAAAGGTATCAGCAATGGTATTTATTACGATAATCAACTTGTTAAGCCCGGGCTTGGTGGAATCACATTATGGTTAACAGGAAACATTGGAGGCTTAATGACATCAGGCCCAAACGATCCAATATATGATACTTTTATGAAAGAAACAATTACTAAACCAAGTCATGCAAAAGCCCGCGCATATGGCTATAGCCTTGCTAATAGTGTTATAGATGCTTTTCATGCAGGTAATTTTGAGCCATCTCCTGAGCCAACATTAACTGTTCGCTCACTCGAATTAGAATTAGGCATAGAAAATTTTATGCTTTCATTGAGCACTATACTTGGCATCATCGATAGCAATCCTAAATTTAATTTGAAGCCACCATTTATTCATTATCTCAGTGAGGTAGCATTTATAGAATTAGGCGATGCAACCATTACTGGTATACCTGGCGAACTTTATCCAGAAATTGCTGTTGGTGGTATAGAAAACCCGCAAGGCGCTGATTACTCCATAGCTCCACAAGAAGTCCCATATTTACGTAGTCAACTTCCAGGCAAACTCAATCTAATGGTGAATTTAGCAAATGATGCTATCGGTTATATCATTCCTAAAAGTGAATGGGATGAAAAAGCTCCCTGGATCTTCGGAGAAAATGAAGAAACTTATGGTGAGGTTGTGTCTTTAGGTCCTAATACCGCCCCGATAATACATCAAAATATTATCAAGCTAATAGAAGATTCAAAAGATTAATTTTTTAGTTGTGGGAATAACAGAACATCTCTTATAG
This sequence comes from uncultured SAR86 cluster bacterium, assembly GCA_902551185.1. Lineage (GTDB taxonomy): Bacteria > Pseudomonadota > Gammaproteobacteria > Magnimaribacterales > D2472 > SAR86A. The sequence goes on from CACDCN010000007.1 coordinate 6,729, forward strand.
ATGATTGATTCGTTAATAACATAACTAGCCTATCAACACCCAATCCAACACCCACTGCTGGCGGCATACCATGCTCTAGTGCAGTTATATAATCTTGATCAAAATCCATTGCTTCTTTATCACCAGAATCCTTTGCAGCGACCTGATCTTCAAATCTTGATGCCTGATCATCAGGGTCATTCAATTCACAAAAGCCATTAGCAAATTCCTTACCACCTATAAATAATTCAAACCTATCAGCAAAATCTGGATTATCTTCATTTCTTCTTGATAGAGGTGAAACCTCAACAGGGTACTCAGTAACAAATGTTGGATCAATTAATTTAGATTCTACTGTTTCTTCAAAAACTTCAAGCAGCATCCTGCCAACTTTCCAACTCTTTTCAACTTTTATTTTTTTATCTTTTAAGAATTTCTTAAGTTTCTTTGGATTATTTATATCATCTTTTGAAAGATCTTTATTATGCTCTAGTATTAAATTTGTTAAGCTGGACTGAGTAAAATTATTTAAATTAATCTTTGTGTCATTCCATTCTATTATTGATTCACACCCAGCAGCAGAAGAGGCATTTAATATTATGTCTCGGGTTAAATCCATTTGATTCTGCATGGTTGCATATGCTTCATACCATTCCATCATAGTAAATTCAGGATTGTGCTTAGTTGAAAGCCCTTCATTCCTAAAACTCCTATTAATCTCAAAAACCTTGTCAAAACCACCAACTAAAAGCCTTTTTAAATATAATTCTGGGGCAATTCTCAAATAAAGGTCTCTGCCCAAAGCGTTGTGTTGCGTTTTAAAGGGCCTAGCCACCGCTCCACCTGCAAGAGGATGCATCATTGGAGTTTCAACCTCTAAGTAACCAACTTGGTTCATCTTTTTTCTCATCGAGTCGATTATCTTTGTTCTTTTTATAAAGATTTCTTTAGTATTAGTATTGGTCATCAAATCAAGATATCTTTGTCTATATCTTGCTTCTATATCAGTCAAACCTTTAAATTTTTCTGGCATTGGTCTTAATGATTTAGTAATCATTTCAAGATCCCATACATCGATGGTTAACTCATCTGTTTTTGTTCTAAATAATGACCCTGAAATACCAACTATATCCCCAAGATCCCATGTCTTGAAATCTTCATAGACATTTTCATCTACATTATTTTTAGTTACATATATTTGTATCTCGCCTGAAGCATCTCTTAGGGTTGCAAAACTAGCATTCCCCATTACTCTTTTTAGAACTATTCTTCCGGCAATAGAAATATTTTTTATATTCTTTTCTGCTAGCTCATCCTTAGTAAAATTGCCATATTCCTCTAGCAAAGCCTTTGCATTATTTTTAGGTTTAAATGAATTACTGTAAGCATCACCTTTTTCTCTAAGTTGCTCTAATTTTTTTCTTCTTTCTTCAATTATGGCTTTTTCGCCACCTAAATTATCATTAGCCATTTATATTCCTGCTTTTAATGATGATTTTATAAAATCATCTATATCTCCATTAAGAACAGCTGAAGTGTTTCCTGTCTCATAACTTGTTCTTAAATCCTTTATTCTAGACTGGTCTAGTACATATGACCTAATCTGACTTCCCCAACCTATATCTGATTTACTTTCTTCAAGCATCTGCTTTTCTTCATTTTGTTTTTGTAATTCTAACTCGTATAGCTTTGATTTTAATTGTTTTAATGCATTTTCTTTATTTTTATGTTGTGATCTATCGCTTTGAGATTGAGCAACAACACCGGTAGGAGTATGTGTCAGCCTTACAGCAGAATCTGTTTTATTTACATGCTGTCCTCCAGCTCCTGAAGCTCGATAAGTATCAGTTCTAATATCTGAGCTTTTTATGTTGACTTGTATAGATTCATCAATTTCGGGCGAAATAAATACAGAAGCGAATGAAGTATGCCTTCTGTTTCCAGAATCAAAAGGAGATTTCCTAACCAATCTATGTACTCCTGTTTCTGTTCTTAACCACCCGTAAGCATAGTCACCATCAACATGCAATGATGCTGATTTGATCCCAGCTACATCACCATGTGAAATGTCTACAATTTTAATTGCAAAACCCCTAGTTTCTGCCCATTTTGAATACATTCTCAAAAGCATTTCAGCCCAATCTTGTGCTTCAGTTCCGCCAGAACCAGATTGGATTTCAATATATGCTGATGCTGGATCCATTTTATTTGTAAACATTTTGCTGAATTCTAATTCTTCAATAGACAACTGGATATCTTGAATATCATTTGATATATCATCAATTGAAGAATCATCATTCTCTTCTATAGAAACATCCAACAGAACCTCACAATCTGACAATTTAATAGCTACGTCATTAAATGAGGCAAGCGTTTTTTGTATTAATGTTTTCTCTTTGCTAAGTTTTTGAGAAAGCTCTAAATCAGACCAAACCTCTTCTTTTGATAACTCATCATCAATAACAAGCAGTCTTTTTTCCTTTAAAGTAATTTTAAAAACATTTTCTTTAATCTCATCTAATCTTGATTTGAGATCTATAAGACTAGCTTTTAATTCTTGAATATCCATATTATTAATTATTTTGTTCTATGAATTTAAAAACAGAATCATCTAAGATGCTTAATTTTGTAGCAATTTCATCCTTATTTATAACCGCACTTAACCTCGATGGTATATCAGCTAGATGTAAGCCAGCCTTATCTATTATCTTAGGAAATTTTGCTGGATGAGCAGTTGATAAAATAACTGTTTTCTCATCTAAAGTTTTATAAAACTGGGATACTGCTTCTGCTGCAACTGCGGTATGGGGGTCCATAATATAATCATATTTTTTACTAAATAATCTCATACATTCATATGTATCAGCATCATCTACGCTATAACTTAAAAATAACTTGGAAGTTTTTTTCCATATATTTTTATCAATTCTAATAGGTTGATTTGGGAATTTTGAATAAACTTCAGAGCATAATGAAGAATTACCTTCTAAATAGAAATCATATATGAGTCTTTCAAAATTACTTGCAACACTTATATCCATACTTGGTGATATTGTTTCAATAACATCAGTTTTTGAATAATCATTTTCTTTAAAAAATCTTTCCAAAATATTATTTCTATTAACTGCAACTATAATTTTTGAAAGCGGTAAGCCCATCTTGGAAGCAGCATAACAAGAAAATACATTTCCAAAGTTACCGGTAGGTATTGAAAAATTTAATTGTTCATAAAGCTGATTTATTTTTAATCCAGCATAAAAGTAATAGCAGATTTGGCCTATTATTCTTACCCAGTTTATCGAATTAACAGCTAATAAAGATTGGTCTTCTTTTAAAAAAGATCTTTCTTTAAAACCTTGTTTAACAATATCTTGGCAGTCATCAAAAGTTCCATCAGCCAATATCGGAAAAACATTAGATTTTTTAACAGTAGTCATCTGCTTCCTTTGTATTTCTGACATATTTCCATTGGGGATTAAAATGAAACTTTTAATTGAACTAAATTTTTTACATGCATCAATGGCAGCTGATCCTGTATCACCTGATGTAGCACCAAAAACAATTGCTGTCTTGTTTTGTTTTGTTAATGATTTATTAAAAAATGCTGCTGCTAACTGTAAACCAAAGTCTTTAAAAGCTGCAGTTGGTCCATGGAATAACTCTAAAATATCTATTGATTTATCAATAGGTGATATTTTAATAAAATCTTCTACATCAAAATCATGCCAAGTATCATTTAATATTTCTTTTACTTCATCATCATTAAATGACGATTTGGTAAATAATGGAACTATATATTTTGCTACATCAATAAAAGATTCTTGTTTTCTTAGGTAATCTAAATCAACTTCAGGCCAATTATCTGGCATAAAAAGACCACCATCATCAGCAAGGCCTTGAATTAAAACCTCTTCAAAGGTTTTGTTCTTATCTTTTCCCCTTGTGCTATGAAAAAACATTTTAATTTGGTTCTATTCTTATGGACCTAATTTTATTTACAGATTCAAGCTCTAAGACTTGAGCTAATAGATCTGAGTGCTCTTTCTCTATAAAATCATCTGAGATTAATACTATGGGAACAAGATTTTTATCTAGGTTTTCTTTTTGTACTATTGATTCTATTCCAATATTTTTTTTAGCAAAAATAGATGTTATAGATGCCATTACTCCTGGTATATCTTCAGCTTCAATATAAAAATAATATTGGAATGATAAGTCGTTAAATGATCTCATAGTATATTTTTTATTTGAGTTATTATCGTCATATGTATTTGTATTTGCATTTGCAAGATGAACTAAATCTGAAATTATTCCAGATGCTGTTGATTCCTGACCTGCCCCAGATCCAGCTATATGAAGGGTTCCAAGAAGATCTGTATCTATCTCAATTCCATTTCTAACACCTTTTAAATTTGCCAAATAAGAATTCAGGCTAATAAGAACTGGATGCGCTCTTAACTCAATCTTATTATTACTAATTGAAGAAACTGCTAAATGTTTTATTGTATAGCCCATCTCCATAGCATATCTAAAATCACTATTATCAATTTTTGAGATACCTTCAACATAAAAGTCTTCTGGTGGCAAAGTAGTTCCATAACAAAGAGCAGATAGGATTCCTATCTTATGCGCTGCATCTAAGCCCTCTATATCGAAAGTTGGATCTGGTTCGGCATAGCCTTCTTTTTGTGCAAAAGATAAAGTCGAATCAAAGTCTGCGCCATTTTCCATATTAGAAAGTATAAAATTAGATGTTCCATTTAACATCCCAGATATTTTTGATACTTTATTTGCAGCAAGCTCTTCGGTTAATAACTTAATAATAGGTGTTCCAGCACAAACTGCGGATTCATATAGAACCTTTACATTGTTTTTGCGTGCTTCTCTGAAAATTTCATCCCCATGATGATATATGACAGCTTTATTGGCAGTAACAACATGTTTCTTAGATTTGATTGCGGTTAAAATTAATTTTTTTGCCGTTTCAACTCCCCCTATTAGCTCGACTACAACATCTATATCATGATCTATAACTTTAAAAATATCTCTTTCTATCTTAACTTTCCCTGGGTCACATTTAGGATTATCTCTTCTAGCTCCAATAACTTCTATCTTAATGTCTATTCCACTATTTATATTAATTTCATTCTTATTATCTTTAATCGATCTAAATAGTCCCGTAGCAACATTACCCCATCCACATACTCCAATTCTTATTGTTTCCATAATTTATCCTTTTAACTTTTCTAATAATTCATTAGGTGGATAGTATCCTGGTAATAATTCACCTGATGATGTAACAATAGCAGGTGTTCCAGTAATACCTATTTTTTTGCCTATTGCATAATGTTTTGCAACAGGTTGAGTATCACAAAATCCTAAACTAGGATTTTTACCCTTTTTTAAATTTGTAATCATTTTTTTTGGATTATCTGAGCACCATGCGCCAACCATTTTTGTAAAAGCCCCTGTACCAATACCTGATCTTGGGAAGGCTGCATAATGTATTGAAATACCAATGTCATTATATTCATCAATTTGATCATGTAGTTTTCTACAATAACCACACTCAACATCAGTAAATACTGTAACTTTATATATTTCATTATTAGATGGAAAGGATATTAATTCATTTGAACTTATATTATCTATAATTTCTATCCTTCTTTGATTGATTTCAATATTGGTGATATTTAAAATTCCATTTTTAGAGAGCTTGAACATATCTCCAAAAATAAAATAATCTCCATTATCAGATACATAGATTGGTTGAATATCGCCATAATAAACTTTATAAATACCTGGAAATTCAGATTGAACAATTGATTCAATTTCAGCACCTTTTGGAAGAATTGTTTCAACTTTTTCTTTAATAATAGTTTCGTCAGCAAAAAATGATATAGAAAAAAATAATAATATATATATTGATAATCTTATTTTCATTTTACCCTCGTGGATGATGTTTCTTTAAGACCTGACTTAATCGTTGTTTTGCAATGTGAGTATATATTTGAGTAGTAGATAAGTCACTATGACCAAGCAGTAATTGAACAGATCTAAGGTCCGCACCTCTATTCAATAAATGAGTGGCAAAAGCATGCCTTAATGTATGTGGTGATATTGAATCCTTAAGCCCCTCTCTTCTTAAATATACCTTCATTCTTGACCAAAAGGCCTGTCTTGAGATTTTTGTACCCCTATTTGATAAAAATATTTCCTTTGAAGATGAATCCTGTCTATCTTTCATATAATCATTTAATGCTTCTAATGCTGCTTCACCAAATGGAATTAACCTTTCTTTAGAACCTTTGCCTAAAACTTTAACTACACATCTTTGTATATCTAGGTTGGTAATCTTTAGGTTTATTAATTCAGAAATTCTCATACCTGTTGCATATAGCATTTCGATCATAGCCCTATCTCGTTTCTCAATTTTTAATTTTGTATTTGGGCTTTTCAATAATTTTTCAATTTCTGATTCAGACATTGAAGTTGGTAAATATTTTTCTTGTTTTGGAGTAACAATCTCAGCAATAGGTGAAACCTTAAGTATATTTTTTTTCATTAAAAAAAGATAAAAAGCTTTTATAGAAGATATTTTTCTATTGATTGAAGAACTTTTTAGATGTATTTTGAAAAGATGCGAAATATATTTATTAATTTGTATTTCTTTTGCATTTAAGTAATCTGATTTATTATTTTGCTTTAACCATTTTATAAACCTTTCAATATCAACTTCATAAGCTTTAATAGTATTTTTAGATAGTCCTTTTTCAATAAATAAATAGTCAAAAAAAGACCTAAGATTAGAATCTTCTTTTATTGAATGTTGCATTATATTATTCTAGTCTTTCTTTGATTCTTGCAGATTTTCCAGATCTATCTCTAAGATAAAAAAGCTTCGCTTGACGAACATCACCTTTTCTTTTAACTTCAATTGAATCAATCATTGGGCTATGTGTTTGAAATGTTCTTTCAACACCTATTCCACTAGATATTTTTCTCACGATAAATGAAGAGTTTAATCCTGCTTTCTTTATACTCATTACAACACCTTCAAAGGCTTGAAGTCTTGTCCTTTCACCTTCTCTTACTTTTACAGATACTACAACGGTATCACCTGGCCTAAATTCCGGCAGGTCTGTTTTCATTTGTTTTGATTCAAAGTTACTAATTATTTGAGATGGTGTTTGTTCTTCAAGAGATACTTTAACTTCTGCTGGAGCTTCTTCTTCGGCTTGTGTTTCCTCAGCTGGTGTTTCTTCTTCGGCAGGAGCTTCTGCTTCAGCGGTAGCTTCTTCTTCTGCTGGAGCTTCTTCTTGAGTGGGAGCTTCTTCAGCTAGTGTTTCCTCAGCTGGTGTTTCTTCTTCGGCAGGAGCTTCTTCTTCAGCGGGAGCTTCTTCCTCAGCTGGAGCTTCCTCAGCAGATACCTCTTCTTCTGCTGGTACTTCTTCTGATTCTTCTTTGGCTGCTACCTCAGCCATAACTGTAGCTGCATCATCAGCTGCACTTGGTGAAGCAGATTGATTGAAATGTAGATCCCAAGCTTCTAATAACTTAGCTTTGGTTAAATTAATATCTAGATCAAGTCCATTTTCTTTAGCAGCTTCAACAATATCTGCTTTTTTCATTTTATTTAATGCAGTTTTACTTATAGATTCGGTATTTACTTTAGGATCTTCAGATTGTGTTTCAATTATATCTTCGTCAGAACTTACTGCTTGTTCTGGTTCTTTGGACGCACCAAAACCTCCAAATAATCTGGAAAAAAAACCTTTTTTCTTATTATCCTCTGTATTGCTCATAATATCTGCCTAAAAAGGGCTATAGGATATCCTTAGATGCCCATTCTTCCAAGAGTTTTTTTTGTTTTTTTGTTAATTTTACATTATTTAATAAATCAGGTCTTCTTAAGAAAGTTTGTTTTAATGAGTTATTAGCTCTCCATTCTTCTATTTTTTTATGATTTCCTGATAGAAGAACCTTTGGCACACTCATTTCCTCAAATATTTCTGGCTTCGTATAGACACTTCCTTTTAGCAAGCCATTAGAAAATGTATCTTTCATATAAGAATGTTTGTTTCCTAATGTACCAGGGATATGTCTTGAAATAGCATCGATTAAACATAAGGCTGCATATTCACCACCACTTAAAACAAAATCACCAATTGATAATTCTTCATCGACATATTTATCAATTACCCTTTGATCTATTCCTTCGTACCTACCACATATTAAAGTTATATTTTTAAGTTTTGATAAATCAACTACTTTTTTCTGATCTATCTTTTTTCCTTGAGGAGAAAGATAGATAACTGAATTTTTTTTTAAGTTTTTTATTTGTAATAAAGTTTTTACAATTGGTTCTGCCATCATGACCATCCCCTCTCCTCCACCATAAGGCTTTGAATCAACATGAAAATGCTTATTTATAGAATTTTTCCTTATATCAAATATATTTAATAACAAAATTTTTTGTTTGATTGCTTTGGATATAATACCGGTTTCAAATACGTCAAATATTTCAGGAAACAGAGTAATAATATTTATATTCATATATTAATATTCCTTTTGCCATTCTACTTCTATTAACTTTTTTTTATCATCAATTGATTTAATGAAAATATCTTTAATAAAAGGTATTAATCTTTCTTGATTATCAACAGAATTTTTAGATGGTTCAATAACTAAACAGTCATTAGCACCAAAATTATTTAAAGCTCTTACAATGCCCAGAATATCACTAGAGTTCTTATCTTTTACCTGCATGCCTATAAGTTCATGCCAATAGATTTCATCAATAGATAATTTTGGTAAATCTTCAGAGCTTATAAATAATTTTAAATTTGTAAATTCTTTAATTTCATCAATGTTATTTATACTATTGATCTTTGAATAGAATTTTTTATTTACTTTTTTTATATAAGCAATCTTAAAATTAATAATCTTATTATCTTCTATTAAAAAGTTTGAGTAATTAAGAATGTTTTCAGGTGGATTACAATAGGAATTTAAAAAGAATTCACCTTTTAAACCTCTCGGCTTACCAATAGATCCGATACAAATTAATTTATTTTTTTTCATCTTCTGAAGAATCTTCTTCAGGTGGAGCTTCTTCCTCAGCCGACGCTTCTTCTTCTGGTGCTGCCTCTTCTGCTGGCGCTTCCTCAGCCGGTGCCTCTTCTTCAGCTGGCGCTGATTCTTCCTCAGCCGGCGGTTCTTCTGCTGCTGCTGCTTCTTCCTCAGTCGGCGCCTCTTCTTCTGGTGCTGCTTCTTCTTCAGTTGGTGCTTCTTCTGCTGGTGCTGCATCAGCTGGTGCTTCTTCTGCTGCTTGAGCCTCAGCTTCTTTTGCTAACTTTTCAGCTATTGCAACTTTTTTTGCCTGAGCTTTAACTTTTTTTGCTTCAACTTTTGCAGAAAATTCTTCAGGAGTTAGTTTAGATTCTTTTATTAATGATTTGATTCTATCACTAACTTGTGCACCTTTTGATACCCATTCTTCTATTTTTTCTAAATCTATTCTAAGTCTTTCTTCTTGACCTTTAGCGCTTGGGTTAAAGAAGCCCAGCCTTTCTATAAATGCGCCATCTCTTGGACGCCTTTCGTCTGCAACTGTAATAAAATAATATGGGTTCTTTTTAGCCCCACTTCTTGCCAATCTTATAATTACCATATTAAAAAATATTTAAATTTGTTTAAAAAGATGTGTATTTTAGGTTAACCTTGCTAATATTGATAGTATTATTATGCAAAGTTTTAATTAATCTTTATTTTTAATGAGTTTTATTACACAAGTAACTATAAGTATAGTTTTATACTTTATTGTTAGATTTTCTTATAAAAAAGAAAACTCTCTTAATATTGCTGCTTTTCTTTCTGCTTTTTCTTATGTATTAATTTATTTGTTAACTTATGAAGTATTTGATATATTGCCTACCCTTCATTTTATGGTTACTGGTTTAAGCTTATTGTTTCTTTTTATTGCATATAACGAAATTATAATTCTTGAAAGAAAGGTAAGAAAAATTAAAAAGGGAGAATTAATTAATACTGACGGATTTCCTGTTGAGAGGAGTTACAAAATAGTTTTCAAATTATTGGGCATTGGATTGTTTTTTCTTTCTTTGGCTTTAATTTCAGGATTGAGCATGCAATCAATTTTTACTGCAAATATAGTTTTTAAAGCAATATTTACATTTATAGCTTGGCTTATTTATCTAATAACTCTGTTAGGGGTTCAATTTTTTAATTTTTCAATTAAATATGCTACCAGGAGCCTTTTTGTTGCTATGTGGGCTGTATTAATTGCTTATTATATGAATTCATACCTTATAGGTTAATAATGCCTGAAGATCCCTCTCTTTTAATTTTATTTATTGTTTTAATCTTCTTATTAATACTAAGTGGATTCTTTTCTGGTTCAGAAACTGGAATGATGGCAGCAAATAAGATTAAATTAAAGAACCTATCAAAAAAATCAAAAAAAAGCGCAAAACGATCTTTGGAGTTATTGAAAAAGCCAGATCAATTACTTTCAGCAATTTTGGTTGGCAATAATTTTGCAAATATACTCGCTTCAGCAATAGTAACAATAATTATGATTAATTATTTTGGTGGCAATGTTTTATTGGGATCAATAATACTAACTATCATCATTTTAATATTTTCAGAGATAACTCCAAAAACAATAGCTGCAATAAAGCCTGAAAGTGTAGCTACAAGAGCTTCTTTTTTATTAAAAATATTGGTTACTATTTTTAGGCCATTAATTTTTTTAACTAATTCTATAAGCAGAGCTATTCTAAAAGTCTTAAATCTAAATGCGGATGATGCCAAACATAATGACAATCTTAATACAGAAGAATTAAGAACATTATTAGATGAATCTGGAGAATTAATACCAAAACAATATAGAAAAATGCTTTCATCTGTTCTTGGAATGGAAGAGCTAATAGTTGAAGATATTATGATGCCAACATCAGAGATAATTGGTATTGATACAAACCAAGGTATTGAAAATGCAGAAAAAATTATTAAATCAGCCGAGTATACTAGATTGCCAGTTTTTGATAATTCAATAGATAATATTATAGGTATACTTCATTTAAAAGACTCTCATTCATTTATAAAAGAATTAGAAAACAATAAAGAATTTAAAAAAGTTCTTCAAGAAACTTATTTTGTTTCTCAGTCTACTGCCCTAATGAAACAACTAAGAGAATTCTTGTCTAATAATCAAAGTATAGCTATGGTCGTTGATGAATATGGTGAAATTCAAGGATTAATATCAATAGAAGATATTTTTAAAGAGATAGTCGGTAAATTTGGATCTGCAAAAGAAGACCTCGAAAGAGAATTTATTAAACTTAAAGATGGTTCAATATTAACTGATGGTAATTCTAGAATAAGAGATCTGAATAAATATATAGGCTGGAAAATACCAGAATATAATTCTAAAACTATCAATGGGTTAATTACTGAATATCTTGATGAAATACCTCAAGCAAATTTGTGTTTAGAAATTGAATCTTACAGATTTGAAATTTTAGAATTAGATGAAAATTTAGTATCTAAAATTAAAATCAAAAAAGCAGGCAAAAAGCCCGCTTTTTAATTTTGATGAATTTTATAAAGTATCAGTAATAATTTTTAATATGACTGCTAGAACAAACGATGACGTTATAACTGATCTTACACTCGCAATAACTGGTAACATTTTTCCCCATATTGCATTAGCTTCTATAGCAAAAATTATAACAAGGCCAATTACAAGACTGGTCATATTCCAGTCATCTAAAATCAGATAAGAACCTGGAGCATGTGCTGAATAAACCATATACATTAGCATCGGTACTGAGAAAAGAGTATTTGTTCTAGATGCTAATCCTGCTTTAGCAGCAGCAAGTGCAACATCTCCCTCTTTCATTCCAAGAACAATTTTTTGATTCCTCCATATAATTCCCCATACATTTAACATCATTAATGTTCCCATAGTTGCCCCAAGAATGATTTCTGTTCCTATTCGTGCCCAAATTTGATATAAAAGAATTAGTCCTGTTAAAAAAGTAAAAAGGGCAGCCCATCTAAACCACCATAATGCATTTGGAGCTAATTTTTTCATAACATCTGCTTTAGCATCAGGTTCAGCTACTTTTACATATTCTGTTTGAACAAAATTAAAATAATAAAGAAGACCGATCCATGCAATACCAAACAGTATATGGAAAGCTCTAAAAAAAGACTGATCAGTTAACAAATCCATAAGAACTCCTCTAAAGTGTGTAAATATATATTAAATGAATTTAAGATCTAAATCTAATAAAAAACGGGGACGAATCCCCGTTTTTATTGTTATATCATGAGAATTATTACATCATTCCGCCCATTCCGCCCATTCCGCCCATATCAGGCATTGGAGGCATAGGAGTATCATCTTTAGGAACATCAGTAACCATTGCTTCAGTAGTTATCATCATTCCTGCTACTGAACCAGCAGCTTGGAGAGCTGTTCGTGTTACTTTGGCAGGATCAAGAATACCCATCTCAATCATATCTCCGAACTCGCTTGTTGCAGCATTAAAACCAAAAGAACCTTTTCCATCAATAACTTTATTAACAATAACTGATGGTTCTTCACCAGCATTAGAAACAATCTGTCTTAATGGTGATTCGAATGCTTTTTTGGCAATATTTATACCTACATTTTGATCATCATTGTCGCCTTTTAATTTAGCTACAGCTTCCAAACACCTTATCAAAGCAGAGCCGCCGCCTGGAACAACGCCTTCTTCAACAGCTGCTCTAGTAGAATGAAGTGCATCTTCAACTCTAGCTTTCTTTTCTTTCATTTCGACTTCGGAACCTGCACCAACCTTAATAACTGCGACACCGCCAGCTAATTTAGCAACTCTTTCTTGAAGTTTTTCTTTATCATAATCAGATGAAGTCTCTTCTACTTGTGCTCTAATCTGATTAACTCTAGTAGCAATAGTGTTTTGATCTCCTGCCCCATCAATAATTGTTGCATTATCTTTATTTAATACAACTCTTTTTGATGTGCCTAAATCATCAATACTAGCCCCTTCCAGTGTTAGCCCTACCTCTTCAGATATTACAGTTCCACCAGTTAATATTGCAATATCTTCTAGCATAGCTTTTCTTCTATCGCCAAAACCTGGAGCTTTACAAGCAGCAGCCTTAACAATACCTCTAAGGTTATTAACAACCAATGTTGCCAAAGCTTCGCCTTCAATGTCTTCCGCAATAATTAATAAAGGTTTTCCTGCCTTTGCTACTGACTCTAGCAAAGGTAATAGATCTCTAATATTTGATATTTTCTTATCAAAAAGAAGTATATAGGGTGAGTCAAGCTCAACTGTCATATTATCTTGATTTGTTATGAAGTAAGGAGATAGATATCCTCTATCGAACTGCATTCCCTCAACAACATCTAACTCATTTTCAATCCCGCTTCCTTCTTCAACAGTAATGACACCTTCTTTACCAACCTTTTCCATGGCTTCTGCAATTATCTCTCCAACTGCTATATCTCCATTTGCTGATATAGTTCCAACCTGAGAAATAGCTTTATCATCAGTACAAGGAACGCTTAAGCCCTTAACATGTTCAACTGCTGTTGAGACGGCTTTATCAATACCTCTCTTAAGGTCCATAGGATTCATTCCTGCTGCAACAGCCTTATTACCTTCATTGACTATAGATTGTGCCAATACAGTTGCAGTAGTTGTTCCATCACCTGCTTCATCAGAAGTTTGCGAAGCAACTTGCTTCAACATTTGAGCTCCCATATTTTCAAATTTATTTTCAAGCTCTATTTCTTTAGCAACTGAAACACCATCTTTAGTTACTGTAGGTGCACCAAATGACTTATCTAAAACAACATTTCTTCCTTTAGGTCCTAAGGTAACTTTTACGGCATCCGCAAGCACATTAACACCATCAAGCATTTGTGATCTAGCACTATCACCAAACTTTACATCTTTAGCTGACATATTTAATCTCCCTATTAATAATTATTTATTCAACAACGCCAAAAATATCACCCTCACTAAGGATTAGATACTCTTCGCCATTTAATTTAATTTCATTTCCGCCATATTGGCCAAAAATTACAGTATCACCAACTGATACATTCATTGATGTGGAATCACCGGACTTGGTTAATTTTCCAGGTCCTACTGCAACAACCTCTCCTTGAGATGGCTTTTCTTTAGCAGAACCAGAAAGAATAATACCTCCAGATGATGTTTCCTCTTCTTCAGTTCTTTTAACTAGAACATTGTCATGTAAAGGTCTTAATTTCATTTATTTCTCCATATAAATTACTAAAATTTATCTTAATCAATAATTATGGGCTAAAAATTATAAATCAATAGCTTAAATTACTTTTTTAATCTAAAAATAAGAAGCGCAATTGTAACTCCAATTGAGTTTGCAAGTAAGTCTAAATATTCAAAATATCTATAGGGATGAAATAAATGGATGATTTCTATTATTAATCCAAAACTAAAAATCAAGAATATAAGCAAAATTTCAGATATTTCAAATCTAGAAAGTAATCCAATATAACCTAAAAAAAAATAAATTAAGGCATGAACTAATTTGTCTGATAAAACTGATAATATAGCAAAATTTGGTATTGTTGAGGCAGGTACAATACTTAAGAAAAATACTAAAAATAAAGATGCGATAAATGTAAATCTAATTATCTTTAGCATGTTTTGAAATAAAAAAGTTTTTATTAAAAAAGATTATCAAGATAGCAGGAATTGCTAATAATGATGTAAAAATATAAAAACTCATCCATCCATAATTAAAACCGTATAAATTTTGAAAATTCTCAACCAGGACACCTGAGAAACCCCCAAATATCTTACCTAAAAATGCCATCAGTGATGTCAACAATGCATATTGAAATCCGGTATATTTTGATGAAACTAAACTTGTAAGGAAAGTGATATTTACTGTCCCAACTATACCTGCGGCTAAACTGTCTGAAGCTACAATGCTGGCAAGCAAAATAAGATTCTTTTCATTGATTGCTGCATATGAAAAGCATAAATTAGTTAGCATTACCAATGAGCCACCAATTAAAAGTGATGAATATAAACCAAATCTCTTTATAAAGAACCCGCCAATAAATACACCTATTATAGTTGCTATAAGAGCGACAACCTTAACTACATAACCTATTTCAGACAAAGAATAACCCATATCAATGTAAAAGGGATTTGCCATTGGACCCATTACAATATCAGTTAGTCTATAAGTAGCAATAATTAGTAATAGTATTGATGCCATTTTGATACCAAATCTTGAGAAAAAATCATTAATAGGTTCAATAATAGATTGCTTATAATTTAATTTAACAAGTTCAGAATTCTCAGTTTCTGAAGAAATATATATAGAAAAAATGATATTTAACGCCATAATTAATGCCATCAATTGATATGTAAGTGACCAAGAAAAATTTTCTGCATAAATTAATGCCAATGAAGAACCTACTAAAATTGCTAACCTATATCCAAATTGATAACCCGCTGCTAAATTACCTTGATCTTCTAATTTTGCGCTTTCTATTCTATAAGCATCTATAGCGATATCTTGGATAGATCCAGCAAAAGCAATCACAAGAGCTACCAATGAAAAGATTTTTAAATTTAACAAAGGGTTTATATTTGCTAATAAAAACAAAGACAGAATAATTATTAGTTGCATTAAAATAATCCAACTCCTTCGAGATCCAAATCTATTAAAAATTGGGACCGAAAATCTATCTACAAGAGGAGCCCATAAAAATTTTAAAGAATACGTAAGCATTATCCAGCTAATAAAACCAATAAAGCTAAGATCTATTCCTATATCTCTTAACCAAGCTGTTAATGTAATAAAGATAAGTACATAAGGAAGGCCTGATGCAAATCCATAGCCTGTAAAAGAAATTATCTTTTGAGTATTTTTATTTATCATACTAACTTAAGATATTTCTCCCAATCGAATTTATTACCTGGATCAGTTTTTCTATTAGGAGCTATTTCAGAATGTCCAGTTATATTATCTTTTGAAATTAAAGGATATTTTTTAATAATTTCTTTAGTTGCTGATACCAAAGAATTGTATTGCTCTTCGGTAAAAATATCGTCATCAGCTCCTTCAAGCTCTATACCTATAGAAAAATCATTACAATTAGGAACTCCTTTAAAAACTGAATCACCTGCATGCCATGCTCTTTTATTAAATGGAACAAATTGTATTATCTCTCCATCGCGCTTAATGTATAAGTGAGAGGATACTTTTAAATCCTTAATCTCTTTGAAAGATTCATGATCTGAAATATTAAGATTATTTAAAAAAAACTCTTCTACGTAAGATCCTCCATATTGCTTAGGAGGTAAACTGATTGAATGAATTACAATTAAGCTTATATTCTCTTCGGCTGGCCTGTTATTAAAATTTGGTGATTTTAAAAATTTTACTTCTTTAACAAGATGATTATCAATTTCCATTATCTTAATCCAGGAGGAAGTTTGAAATAGATATTTTCATTATCCTCCCCATGTTGAACTATCTCAGCGCCAATATGCGACTCTAAAGACTTAGCAATCTCCATGACTCTTGATTCAGGCGCTGATGCGCCTGCAGTTATAGAAATATTTGAAAAATTCATTAGTTCATTAAGATCTAAATCATTGAATTCATCAATTAATACAGATTTGCAACCACATTTTTCACTCAATTCTCTTAATCTATTAGAGTTTGAACTATTTTTTGATCCTACAACAATCATAAAATCTGATTCTAAGGCTAATTGCTTTACCGCATCCTGTCTATTTTGAGTTGCATAACAAATATCATCTTTTTTTGGAATACTTATGTTTGGAAATCTATCCTTTAAGATATCAATTATAGATTTTGTTTCATCAACACTAAGCGTGGTTTGGGTAACCACAGCAAGATTATTTTTTTTGGTTATCCTTATATTTTTTGCATCGTTCTCATTTTCAACTAAATATATTGAACTATTCTCAGAATTTTCATGCCTACCCATAGTACCTTCGACTTCTGGGTGTCCTTCATGGCCAACTAAAATAATATCCTTATTAGCATTTGCATGCTTCCTAACCTCCATGTGAACTTTAGTAACTAGTGGGCAAGTAGCATCAAAATAATTTAGATTTCTAGACTTTGTACTCTCTTCAACCTCTCTAGAAACTCCATGAGCGCTGAATATTACCAAAGAATCATCAGGTATTTCATTTATTTCTTCAACAAATATAGCGCCTCTTTTTTTAAGATCATCTACTACGACTTTGTTATGAACAACCTCATGTTTTACATAAACTGGCGCCCCATAAATATCTAGGGCCTTATTAACAATATCAATAGCCCTATCAACACCAGCACAAAAACCCCTTGGATTTGCTAATTTTATTTCTTTATTCATTCTTCGGTTTATAAATAATCTCAAAGTATATAATCAAAAGTGCGCCAATGGTTATAAATGCATCAGCAAAATTAAAAATGAAAAATGAAAAATTCAATATCTCAAGATGTAGAAAGTCAGTTACTTGACCGTCAATTACTCTATCTATTATGTTTCCTAAAGCACCAGCAGTAATAATTGATAATGAATATTTTTTATTTTTTTGAGGTTCATAAATAATCATCCATATTAAGTAGCATAAAATTATAAGCGTTACTAACAATAGAATATTTGATGCTAACATTCCGCTATTATCAAAAATACCAAATGCAATTCCAGAATTATAAATGAGAAGTATATCTATAAATGGAAGTAAGGTGGTCGATGACTCTCCAAGTGATAAGTTATTAATAGCAAAACTTTTTGATATTAAATCAATAGCAACTAAAGAAATAATAAGTATTATAAACCTGAAGTTATACAAAGCTTCTTTGTTCACCATTATCATCTATATTTTCAATACATCTATAACAAAGCTCTGGATGTTCTTTACTTGTTCCTACTGAAGCATGCCTATGCCAACATCTGGTACATTTAGGATTTTTTGATGAATTAATTTTAATTTTAAAACTCTTGCTCTTTTCAACACTTGCTTCAGAAGAGATAAATAAAAAATGGAGCTCATTCCCTAATTTTTTAAGAACCTTTAAATCTTCTTCATTTGCATTAATATTTACAATAGAATCTAATGATCCTTTGAGTTTATTCTCACTTCTCATTTCTTCTATAGATTGATTAACTGCATCTTTAATTTCAAAAATTCTATTCCAATCTGATTCTTTGATAGATGACTGATAATCAATTTCTGAAATATCATAATTAGACAGAAAAACTGATTCCTCTTGACTAGATAATCTTTCGCTTGTTTGCCAGATTTCTTCTGCAGTATAAGAAAGAACTGGAGCAATGAGCCTTACTAAAATATTTAAAAGAAAGTCTAAGCTTGTTTGGCATGATCTTCTTGCGCTTGAGTCAGACTTACAGGTGTAAAGTCTATCTTTAACAATATCAAGATATACTCCCCCTAATTCATTGACACAAAAATTATGAATTTTTTGAATAGCCTTATGATATGAATAGGATTCATATAGTTTTAAAACATCTTTTTGTAAGATTTTAGCTTCATTAATTATCCATTTATCTAGCTCAACTTGATCTTTGAACTTAATTTTATTTTCATCCTTATAGTCCTTTAAATTGCCTAAAATAAATCTAAATGTATTTCTAATTCGTCTATATTGATCAGAAGTTCTTCTCAAAATCTCATCAGACGCAACCATCTCACTTCTAAAATCAGTTGAGGCAACCCAAAGTCTTAAGATATCTGCACCTAAGTTGTCCCAAACTTTTTGAGGAGATACAACATTGCCAAGAGATTTTGATTGCTTTCTTCCCTGCTCATCGACAACAAACCCATGTGTTAAAACTGTTTTGTATGGAGCGGAGCCATTCATTGCAATACTTGTCAGTAGAGATGATTGAAACCATCCCCTATGCTGGTCTGATCCTTCAAGATAAAGATCAGCAATAGTATTTTTTCCAAATCTTTTAGAAGATACAGCAAAATGTGTTACTCCTGAGTCAAACCAAACATCTAGAGTATCAGAGGTTTTAACATAATCTTTATAATCAGAAATAAAATCTTTTAAATCTAATTGATCCCAAGCTGAAATTCCATCTTTCTCAATAATTTGTGCAAATTTTTCAAATAGGTTTTTTTGATCGGGATGGATTTCTCCAGTATCTTTATGAACAACTAAAGTTATAGGCACGCCCCAATTTCTTTGTCTAGAAATACACCAATCTGGTCTATCAACAAGCATAGATTCTATTCTTTGAAGGCCCCATGAGGGTTCCCAATTAACGCTTTTAATATGTTTTAGGGCATCTTTAATAAGATTATTTTTTTTCATCGAGATAAACCATTGAGGAGTGGATGTAAAAATTAGAGGCGTTTTGCGTCTCCAACAGTGAGGATATGAATGATGATAATCTTCTATATTAATAAGTGCATTCTGCTCTTGTAATTTTTCAACAATCAGCGGATCTGCTTTCATAGCAGGAAGTCCTGCAATAAAATCCAATTCATCCTTGAAGAAAGCCTTGTTATTTAGAGAGTGGATTGTATCAATATTGTTTTTCTTACATATTAAATAATCGTCCATACCATGAGCTGGAGCGGTGTGAACACAACCTGTTCCTGTTTCAGTTGTAACATGATCTGCATGAAGAACGACTGATTTTCTATCTAAAAAAGGATGAGTAAGATCAATATCATTTAATTTTTTACCTTCTATTGTCGATATAACATCGAATTTTTGCTTCCATCTTTTAGAACATTGATCAATCATCTCAAATGCAATTACATAAAATTTATTATTCATTTTAATGAGCGAGTATTTATATTCAGGATTAATACATACAGCTACATTTGAAGGTATTGTCCATGGAGTAGTTGTCCATATAACAAATGATATTTCATCTGAATCTACAGCACTAAATAAATCTTTTACCTTTTTTAAAGATGAATGATCAACCTTGAATGCAACATCAATTGCTTTTGATGTTTTATCAATATATTCGACTTCTGCCTCTGCCAAGGATGATCCGCTTTCTTGGCACCAATGAACAGGCTTTTCACCTTTTTCTAAGTAGCCTTCGTTATAAATAATACCCAAGGACCTTACGATGTCTGCTTCAAATTTTGGATCTAATGATTTATATGAATTTTCCCAATCACCTAAGACCCCAAGCCTTTTAAAGTCTTCCAATTGGTTGTTTATTTGAGTCTCTGCATATTCCTTGCATGCTTTTTGAAAACTTTCTTTATTCTTAACAAGCTTACTATTTTTACCATGCTTCTTTTCAACATTTAATTCGATTGGCAACCCATGACAGTCCCATCCTGGAACAAATGGAGCATTAAAACCCTGAAGAGTTTTAAATTTGATAGTAATGTCTTTTAGAATTTTATTTACTGAGTGTCCAAGATGGATGTCGCCATTTGCATACGGAGGACCATCGTGTAAAAGAAATAATTCTTTATCTTTATATTTATCTCTTATCTTCTTATACAAATCTTTATTAGACCAAAAATCAAGCATTTCTGGTTCTTTTCTAGGTAATCCAGCCTTCATTGAAAATTCAGTATCTGGAAGATTTAATGTATCTCTATAATTAGCTTTCATGAGCGTTATTTAAAATATTTTTAGCTATTAATATGTCCTCTTGAATTTGTAATTTTAACATGTCTAAATTATCAAATTTCTTTTCATCTCTTATTTTTTTTATAAATTTAACTATCAATCTTTCTGAATAAATATCTTTATCGAATTCAAATAAATGGATCTCTAGAACTGGGCTGCTTCCGCCAATGGTAGGCCTAACACCCATATTAGCAATACCCTGAATTATTTGATGATTAAGATAGCACTCAACTGCATAAACACCTTTTATTGGAAGCTTCTGCTTTGGAAGCCAGATATTTGCTGTTGGAATATTTATCGTCCTTCCTAGATGTTGGCCATGCACAACTTTCCCGGAAAATGTATAAGGTCTTCCTAAAAGATCTTCTGCAAGATCGAAGTTGTTTTCTGTTATAGCCTTCCTAATTCTAGAGCTGCTTATACGCTGACTATCAAATAGAATAGTTTCAGTATTTTCAATAAGAATATTTTTTTCTTTTCCCCAATTTCGTAAAAGCTCTATATCTCCTTTCCTATCTTGTCCAAATCTAAAATCATCTCCAACTGTAAAGCTAACTAAATTAATTGACTCCAATATTTCAGAAATAAAATTTTCAGGTGACATTGTTCGAAGAGAATCATTAAATTTTAAAAAAAATGCGAAATCTATTTCATTTTTTTCAAGAAGCTTTACTTTTTCTCGCCATGGAGAAATCCTTGGTGGGGTATCTGCATTTATATCTCTAATTTTTGCAAAATACTCAGCTGCGTGAGGTTCAGTAAAAAATACTATAGTTTTTGCATTAAATTTTTCAGAATTGTTCTTAATTTTTTTTAAAATCGCCTGATGTCCTATATGGAGTCCATCAAAATTTCCAATTGTTCCGCATAGTTTTATATTTGGATATCGAGATTTAAATAATTCTAAATTGTGCTGCCCTCTTATTAAATACATTTTAATTCAACAATGTCCTTAAAGACTTTCCATTTATAATCCGAGCAATAAAAAAATAAATAAATATAGAAGCTAATATTTCAATTGAAAGATAAAAAAGTCGTTCAATTTGGTTGAATTCAATAAAATTTGTTTTTGTAGTATAAAAATTTAAAAAAACTATTAAGAATGCACTTGATATTAATATCATAAAGTTAAATCTATTAAACATGTTTGTAATCTTAATAAAGCCTTGTTTATATAAAATAGTTTCAAGAATCAAAACACTTATTAGTGCTGCAATAGAACTACCGATTGCTAAACCAACATGCCCAAACCCAAGAACAAATGCTAATAAATAATTAAAAAATGCATTTAGAACGAGTGATATAAATGCAACATACATTGGTGTTTTTGTGTCTTTTCTTGCAAAAAAAGCAGGAGTCAAAACTTTCATTAACATAAAAAATGGCAATCCAATAGAAAAAGCCATTAAGCTATAAGATGATTTGAAAACATCTAATTCTGTGAACTCTCCTCTATAAAAAATAGTACTAATTAAATCTTCAGCACAAAAGAATAATCCTATTAAGGAAGGTACTCCTATGAATAGAACAAATTTTTGTCCTTTTTTAATATTTTCAATGAATACATTTTTTTCTCTTTCTAAATCAATATTGGATAGTGTAGGAAGCAAAATTGTGCCTATTGCAATTGCAAAAATGCCCATTGGAAATTGTATTAATCTGTCTGAAACATACAACCAAGTTGGACTTCCTGTTTCAAGCAATGAAGCAAAAATAGTATCTATTAACAAATTAATTTGTATTATGCCCCCTGCTAAAATTGCAGGTAATATCAATTTAAAAAATTTTCTTAACCCTGGGTTTTTTATATCTAATTTTGGTACTGGAAGTCTATTTATACTTAGTAATGGAGATATCTGTATTAATAATTGAAGTATCCCTGCCAAAAGTACTCCCCAGGCCAGAACGTATATTGGCATATCGTACATAGGAGCAATAAAAATTGCTGAAACTATTAAACATAAATTAAATATAACTGGTGTAAATGCAGGTACTGAAAATTTTTGGTGTGTATTTTGAATTCCTCCTGCAAACGCTACCAATGATATTAATGCTAAATATGGAAACATTATTCTTAAAACATCAATTGATATGTTTTGTTTTATAGGGTCAAAATAAAAACCAGGAGCAAAAATTAAAATAAAAACTGGAGCAAAAATTAAAACTAAAATTGTAAATACAAATAAAAAAATTAATAAGGTGCCTGCTATAGCATTTAAAAAATCTCTTGTTTGGTCTAAATTATTAGATTTCTGATAATCTGTATAAATAGGTATAAATGCTTGATTGAATGCTCCTTCTGCAAAAAATCTTCTAAATAAATTGGGAATCTTTAGAACTACTACAAAAATATCATGAAATACTGATGCTCCCATTAAATTTGTAGTTGCAATATCTCTTATGAGACCAAAAACTCTAGATAGTCCAGTACCAGATATAACTTTTTTTAAACTACTAAAAAAAGTTAAAGAATTTTCTTGATTTTCTTTGCTGATGTTATTCAAAATTTAAAGATGCTGAATTTATACAATATCTCAAACCAGTTGGTTGAGGGCCATCATTAAAAACATGTCCAAGATGTGCATCACATTTTGCGCATTTTACCTCTGTCCTATTCATGCCAAATGAATTATCTTCAAATTCATTTATAGACTCTATATTAAAAGGAATAAAGAAACTAGGCCACCCGCACCCTGCATCAAATTTTGTTTTAGATTCAAATAAATTTTCACCGCAACAAATACACTTATATATACCATCTTTATTAAAATCCCAATATTTACCTGTAAATGGCTTTTCAGTCCCAGATTGCCTTGTTACTCTATAACTTTCCTGATTGAGTAATTCTTTCCATTCTTCATCTTTTTTAACTATCTTTGACATAAGGTAATTGTAAATAAAAAGAGTAGGTATAGGTAGCTATAATAAAACTATTAATGAGATTTATCAGGGTTTATTAAACTTTTAATCCAATTTAAAAAAGTATTCTCTTTTAAAGAGTATCTATCAAGCATATCAAAATCATAAGCTAATTTTTTTGGATCTTTGAAGAAATCTTTTCTGGTATTGAACTCTTTTTCATCAAGTGTTTTTACTAATTTAGCAGGATTTCCTGCATACACTGAATTGTCTGGAACATCCTTTGTGACTACTGCACCTGCCCCAATGATACTGTTATTGCCAATAGTCACGCCTTTGCAAATTATTGCGCTATCACCAATCCATACATTATCTTTGAAAATTACTGGTTTTGTTTTGCCTACTGGTTTGGCTCTATCGTATATGCCGTGCCAATCTGCATCTGAGATATAAGCACCATGAGCTATCATGCATGCATCTCCAATTTGAATTTTTTCAGCTGCCATAATTCTAACGCCTGGTGTAATTAAACAATATTTCCCAATGATAATTTTTCCTTCATTGTCACCGATATTCCATGAAGTGAATTCTATGTTCGCGTCAGATGCGCCTATTAATGTTGGATAATCATCTATTGAAACATTCTTACCAAATACTTTAATAAAACGTGGTTTGAAATAAGCCCCTCCTTTTCCTAAAAACTTAAATTGGGGTTTTAGAAAATGTCGAACATAAATATTTATACATTTGGTAGCAAATTTTTTAAGCCAATATGGGCGGTTATCTTTTCTAATAATAATCTCCTTTTTTGTAATTTTTTATGTGATAAAGTAGCAAAAAATAATAAATTAAATTGATTAATAAATACATTATAGAGTTTAAACAGCTAATAAAAATAGGCGTTCCTATTTTTGGCTCCCAAATGTCATATATGCTTATGGGGGCAACTGATGTAGTTGTTGCTGGAAGGGCTAGCGCAAATGATCTGGCTGGCCTGGCTTTAGGCACAGCTTTTGGGAATGCTATTTGGTTTTTTATTTCAGGTGTTATTTTTTCAGTAACGCCAATAATTGCTCAATTATATGGGGCTAAAAAATTTATAGAGATAGGAAAAAAATTAAGAGAGATACTCTGGATAGCTTTATTTCTAAGTATTTTTATTGTCTTAATATTTACAAATCTAGATTTAATATTAGACCAACTTCCAACTAAAAAAGGTATTACAAAAATATCAGGAGACTATCTTAAAGCAGTTTCAATAGGAACTGCATTCTTTACTATTTATACATGCTTAAGGTGTTACAGCGAAGGAATGACATTAACAAAACCAATATTTGTGATTGCCTTCTGTGGAATGCTATTAAATATTCCATTAGACATAATTTTTGTATATGGATTATTTGGAGCACCCAAGCTTGGTGGAGTTGGTTGTGGAATAGCAACATCCATAATTGGTTTTTTAATGATGATTACACTAATTATCTACATCAATATTTCTAAAAATTATAAACAAACCCAGCCATTTTCAGAATTCACTCCATTCTCAATGGAAACAACTAAAGAAGTTTTTAAACTAGGCTTGCCAATCGGTATTGGAATATTTTTTGAACTAAGTATGTTTTCTGGAGCAGCAATAATTCTAAGTGTTTTTGGAGAAATAGTAGTAGCAGGACATACGGTTGCAATTAATATTGCAAGTTTATTTTTTATGGTACCTCTATCAATTGGGTTAGCTGCAGCAACTAGGGTTGGAAACCTTATAGGCGAAAAAAATTCAAATCAAGCTAAATTCGCCTCATTCTCTGCAATATATTTGTGTTCTTTTACAGCATTGATAAATAGCATAATAATTTTATTATTTGGTTCATTTATCGTTGGCTTATATACAACAGAGGTTCCGGTTAAAGAACTTGCCATAACTCTAATTTTATTTGCAGCTATATTCCAACTACCTGATGGAGTTCAAATGGGTGCATTGGGCAGTCTAAGAGGATATAAAGATACATTTACACCAATGATATTATTATTTATATCTTTTTGGATTTTTGCTATGCCAATAGGATATTTTCTAACAAATTATGGTTTTAATAATCCTCTTGAAGCAAAAGGAATGTGGTATGGCATGATTGTAGGATTAACTATATTTGCTTTCTTAGCGATAGCCAGGCTTAGATGGATTATTAACAAAAATTTATTAACTAATTAATCTTGAGGACTTCTGAAACTTTGTTTCCGATTTCAACTAAGTTATCTGCCACATGCACACCGCACTCTTTTAATTTAGAAATTTTATCTGCAGCAGTTCCTTTTCCTCCAGCAATAATTGCTCCTGCATGACCCATTCTTTTTCCAGCAGGTGCAGTTTGACCAGCTATGTATGAAATTACTGGTTTAGATATATTATTTTTAATATATTCTGCAGCAGCTTCTTCTGCTGTACCCCCAATCTCTCCAACCATTACTATTGCTTCTGTTTGAGTATCTTCTTCAAATAATTTAAGTATATCTATAAAAGATGATCCTGGAATTGGATCTCCGCCAATACCAACACAACTACTCTGCCCGAACCCTAAATCTGTTGTTTGTTTAACAGCTTCATAGGTGAGTGTTCCTGATCTTGAAATGATACCAATAGAGCCAGGTAAATGAATATTGCCAGGCATAATACCTAGCTTTGCTTCCCCTGGAGTTATAACACCTGGACAGTTAGGGCCTATCAATCTAGCCCCAATATTATCTACATATTTTTTTACATCAAGCATATCTAAAGTTGGTACCCCTTCTGTAATGCAAATTATTAACTTAATGCCTGCTTCTGCAGCCTCCAATATCGAATCTTTGCAGAATTTTGCAGGTACAAAAATAATAGAAGCATTTGGCTCGACTTTATCTACTGCCTCTTTAACAGAATTGAAAACTGGTTTCCCTAGGTGCTCTTGACCTCCTTTTCCTGGAGTAACACCTCCAACAATATTAGTTCCATACTCTATTGACTGTTCTGAATGAAGAGTTCCTTGAGATCCTGTAAAACCCTGGACAATTAATCTAGTTTCTTTATTTACTAATATACTCATTTTGCTAACTCAACCGCTTTCTTTGCCGCATCAGACAAATTATTTATACTTTCAATTTTTATATTAGCTTTAGATAGAATTTTAGCTCCGATATCAGCATTATTTCCCTCAAGCCTAACCACTACTGGAACTTGTATATCAACTTCTTTAATAGCAGCAATAATACCTTTAGCTATTACATCACACCTTACAATTCCTCCAAATATATTAACCAAAACAACTTTTACATTTGGGTCTTTTAGAATGATTTTAAATGCTTTTGCAACACGATCTTGAGTGGCTGTGCCTCCAACATCTAAAAAATTTGCAGGATTACCACCAAAAAACTTTATTGTGTCCATAGTACCCATTGCTAAACCTGCGCCATTTACCATACAACCGATATTCCCATCTAGTGAAACATAACTTAAGTCATTTTTTGCTGCCTCTGCTTCTCTTGGATCTTCTTGAGTTTCATCATGCATTTCTAGTAATTCTGGTTGTCTAAATAATGCATTAGTATCTATATTTACTTTTGCATCTAAACAATGAAGGTCGCCATTAGAATTAATAACTAATGGGTTTATTTCTAATAAACTTAGATCTTTTTCAACAAATAATCTTAATAAATTTTCTATCATGGGAATGAATTGATTTGTTTGTTCATCATTGAGTTTCAAAACATTTGCTATATTCTTGGCATGCTCCGGTAAAGATTGATCTTTAAATTCAACACCTTGATAGATAATTTTTTCTGGCGTATTTCTAGCAACTTCCTCAATATTTACACCACCTTCACTTGATCCTATAAAAACAATTTTTTGTGAATCTCGATCAATAACTGCACTTAAATATAATTCTTTTGAAATGTTGGTGCACTCTTCAATTAATATTGAATTAACTAATTGTCCATCTTTGTCTGTCTGATAAGTAACTAATTTTTGGCCAAGCCATTTTTTTGCAAATACTTCAGCCTGGTCTGGTGAATCTATTAACTCTACTCCTCCTGCTTTACCTCTTCCTCCAGCATGAACTTGAGCTTTAACTACCCATTTTGTTCCACCAATCTTATTGCATGCATCTATTGCGTTTTTCGCATCAAATATGACCTCTCCCTTTGAAACAGGCAAATTATATTCAGCAAATAATAATTTGCCTTGATATTCATGTAGATTCATTATTTTTTATTTCCTATATGAATCGCTTGATTATTTGAAGCCAATGCAGCTTCGTGTAAGGCCTCAGAAACAGTGGGATGACTAAACATTGTTAAAGATATATCCTCTGCGCTTGCTCCAAATTCCATTGCAATTAATGCTTGTTGAACAATGTCAGCTGCTGCTGGTCCAAAAACATGAACCCCGAGAATGGCATCAGTTTTTTTGTCAGACAACAATTTTACAAAACCTATGGATTCAGAAACAGCTAAAGCTCTTCCATTGGCAGCAAATGGAAATTTACCAACATTATACTTAACTCCACTTTCCTTTAATTCATTCTCATTTTTTCCAACCCAAGCGATTTCAGGATGAGTATATATAACTGAAGGTACAAGATCATAGTTTACCTCGGTATGTTTCTCAGCGATTCTTTCTGCAACCATAATACCTTCTTCACTTCCTTTATGCGCAAGCATAGGACCTCTAACAACATCACCAACTGCCCAAATATTTGACACAGAGGTTTGACAATATTCATCAACTTCAATTAAGCCATTTTTTATTGATACTCCAAGATCGTCGTTTAAAATATTGTCTACATTTGATGAGCGACCAGCTGCCACAATTAATTTATCAAATTCCATCTCTATTTCATTATCTTCTTTGGAATAGGATAACTTTACAGAATTCTTCATATCTTTCGTGCTGATTACCTTTGATCCAAGCTGAATATCTAATCCTTGTTTTTTAAATTCTTTTAAAGAGTCTTTAGAAATATCAGGGTCAGACATTGGAAGAAAATCATCAAGAGCTTCTAAAACAGTTACATTAGATCCTAGTCTTGACCAAACACTTCCAAGTTCTAAGCCAATAATTCCAGCGCCAACAACACCCAATTTTTTTGGTACTTTCTTGAAAGA
The DNA here is from genome assembly GCA_902551185.1 of uncultured SAR86 cluster bacterium. Classification (GTDB taxonomy): domain Bacteria; phylum Pseudomonadota; class Gammaproteobacteria; order Magnimaribacterales; family D2472; genus SAR86A. The sequence continues at coordinate 35,409 of CACDCN010000007.1, forward strand.
CAATGCGCCTGTACTATCAACTATATTCTTACTAAATGGAGCAGCATTTATTTCAATTGGTTTCGATCCTGTTGCAATAATAATATTTTTAGCGTCAAGATTTTCTTTTGAGCCATCTGGTTTTGTTATTTCAATAACATTCTTTGAAATTACTTTTCCCCTGCCAGTTATTGATTCAACTTTATTTGCTTTAAATAATCCTGATATACCTCCAGTTAATTGGGATACAATTGCATCCTTTCTAGACATCATTGCATCTAAATCCAGCTTAATTTTATCAATCTGAACACCATGATCACTTAAATTCTTGTTTGCTTGATAGTATTTATAAGAAGAATCTAAAAGAGCTTTTGAGGGAATACACCCTACATTTAAACATGTTCCACCAAGGTTTGGCTTTCCATCGTCATCAATCGACTCTTCAATACATAATGTTTTAAAACCAAGTTGTGAAGCTCTAATTGCAGCTACATAGCCAGCTGGGCCACTTCCTATAACAACTACATCAAACATCTTTTTTCCTAAATATTATAAGTTTAGTAATAGTCTTTCAGGTGATTCAAGCTGTTCTTTTATAGAAACTAAAAAAGTAACTGCTTCTTTTCCATCTAGTAATCTATGATCATAGCTCATTGCTAAATACATCATTGGTCTAATAACAATCTCTCCATCTATTGCTACTGGTCTTTCTTGAATAGCGTGCATCCCAAGAATTGCTGTCTGGGGAGCATTCAGGATTGGTGTGGAAAGTAATGAACCAAAAATACCTCCATTTGAAATAGTGAAAGTACCTCCTTGCATTTCTTCGATCGATAGTTTTCCATTTCTAGCTTTTTCAGAATAACTTAAAATAGATTTCTCAATTTCTGGTAAAGATTTTGTATCTGCATCTTTGATGATAGGTACTACCAAACCTCTTTCAGTAGATACTGCTACGCCTATATCTTGGAATCCATGGTAAACAACATCATTACCATCAATTGAAGCATTAACAACTGGAAATTTCTTAAGTGCTTGAACAACAGCTATTACAAAGAATCCCATAAAGCCAAGTTTAACCCCATGTTCTTTTTCAAATTCTGCGCCATATTTAGACCTTAATTCTTTAATAGGCAACATATCTACCTCATTAAATGTAGTTAACATTGCTGTTTCTTGTTTAACAGATACTAATCTTTTAGCAATAGTAGATCTTAATCGAGACATAGGCACTCTTTTCTCTGGCCTGTCATCTCTTGAGGTAGTATTTTCTAATAAAACACTAGCGCTCTCTTTAGATTCTAAATGATTTATAACATCAGCTTTTGTAATTCTATTACCTTTCCCTGAAGATTTTATGTTGCTAGCATCTATTCCTTTTTCAGAAATAATTTTTTTAGCAGCTGGTCCTGAATTCTTAGTTTTATCTTTAACAATCTCATCTTTTTTATTTTTTGTTTTTTTTGTAGCAGGTTTATCAATCACTTTTTCTTTAACAGGTTCTGCAGCACCTTCTGATTCTTTAAATTCTCCAATAACCTCTGAACTAGATACTGTATCTCCTTCAAATTTGATAATTTTTGTTATTACTCCATCTGATTGCGCTAAAACTTCAAGCACAACTTTGTCAGTCTCTATTTCTACAATAACCTCATCCTGATTTACAGTTTCGCCTTCTTTTTTTAGCCAATTAGCAATAGTTCCGTCAGCAACAGACTCTGGAAATGTTGGAGATTTAATTTCAATACTCATTTGCTAATTGCCTCATTGATTAAGTCTTCTTGTTGTTTTATGTGTAATTTCATGAGTCCGACTGCTGGCGCTGCTGCAGGTTCACGACTAACCAAATTAACCTCATTTTCTTTATCTAATCTATCTAAAACTCTTTGAATTCTATGTCTGTGACTAAACCATGCTCCTTGATTCTGTGGTTCTTCTTGACACCATATATATTCATGTACATTTTGATACTTTGTTAAGATTTCTTCAAGGTCGTCATATGGAAAAGGATATAGCTGCTCGATCCTAACTATTCCAATATCTTGTCGTTTTTCATCATTTCTTTTTTTTACAAGATCATAAAATACCTTTCCAGAACACATTATCAATTTCTCTACTTTATCTTTGTCTTTAATATCATCATCAATTACACAAGAAAAGCTGCCATCTGTTAGTTCATCTAAAGAAGAGGTTGCCATTGGGTTTCTCAATAAACTTTTTGGAGAAATAACTATTAATGGAGTTCTCATTTTTCTTATAGCTTGCCTTCTTAAAAGATGAAATATTTGCTTTGGAGAGCTTGGGACACAAACTTGAATATTTTCTGAAGCGCATAATTGCAGAAATCTTTCTATTCTTGCACTACTATGTTCAGGACCTTGTCCTTCATATCCATGAGGCAATAACATAACTAATCCAGACAACCTTTCCCATTTATGTTGAGCAGAAACTATAAATTGGTCAATAACTACCTGAGCGCCATTAGCAAAATCTCCGAATTGAGCTTCCCATATTGCCAAACCAGATGGCCAAGTAGCAGAATAACCATATTCAAAACCCAATACTGCTTCTTCAGACAAAAGTGAGTCATATATATCGAATCTTGTATTATTTTTCTCAGCAATTTCTGATAGAGGAATGAAGCCCATCCCAGTTTCACTATCAAATAAACATGCGTGCCTATGAGAAAATGTTCCTCTCCTTACATCTTGGCCAGTAATTCTTATTGGATATCCTTCACTTAATAAAGTTGCGTAGGCCATATTTTCAGCAAAACCCCAGTTTAGCTCTACCTCACCATTATTCATTTTTAATCTTTCTTCAAAAATCTTAGATGCTTGGCTGCCTAAATTAAAAGAATTAGGAATTTTACATATATCTTTAGCAAGTTTATTAAATTTTTTCTTATTAAATGTTGTATCTACTTTTGGCCACCATAGAACATCCATGAAGGGCTCCCAATCAAACCATAAGGAATCATTTGGTTTTTTCGCTAAATTTTTAGCAACACTTTTTCCACCTTCAAGAGATTTTCTATATTCTTTTTTAATTATTTTTATCTTTTCTTCAGACAAAAGCCCTTCATCTTTCAAGGAATTTTCATATTGGCTTACAACAGATGGATGTTTAGAGATTTTCTTATACATTAACGGTTGAGTTGCAGAAGGATCATCTGCCTCGTTATGCCCTCTTCTTCTATAACAAAAAAGATCGATTACGATATCTTTTTTGAATTTATTTCTATATTTGCATGCTATCTTTGCAGCATTTACAACCATCTCAGGATCGTCTCCATTAACATGGATAATAGGAGCCTGTATTACCTTTGCTACATCAGATGAATAGTCGGAAGACCTGGAATCGTTAATATTACTTGTAGTAAAACCTATTTGATTATTAACAATAATATGAATTGTTCCACCCACATTAAAACCTCTGGTTTGAGACATCTGAAGAGATTCCATAACAACACCTTGACCAGAGAAAGAGGCATCTCCATGAAGCAATACTGGAACAACTTGTGATCTATCTATGTCATTTATCCTATCTTGTCGAGCCCTAACAGATCCTAGAACAACCGGATCAACAATTTCTAAGTGTGATGGATTGTTAAATAATGAAACATGCACTTCACCACCGGGTGTATCAAAATTAGATGAAAATCCTAAATGATATTTCACGTCGCCTGTGTTGGCCCCATCTAATTCAAGGTCTTCATTGAAAGCTGAAAATAATTCAGATGGAAGCTTGCCTAGAACATTTACTAAAAGATTTAGCCTTCCTCTATGAGCCATACCAAAACATAATTGGTTTGCGCCTAATGAACCACAATTTTGAATTACGCTTTCTACTAATGGAACAAGAGATTCAGCACCATCAATTCCAAATCGTTTCATGCCAGGGTATTTAGCAGAAAGATATTTTGCCAGACCCTCTGCAGAATTCAGTCTTTCATAAATATTAATTTTTTCATCTTCTCCAAATGAATAGTCTTTTAACCTTGACTCAAACTTTCTTTGAAACCATCTCCTTTCTTTAGAATCAAAGATATGATTGCATTCAATTGCAATATTTCCACAATAACTTGCTTCTAATTGTCTAACAATTTCTCTTAAAGTTAGTTTAGTTGCATCAGTAAAAGTATCTGTATAAAACTCTTCATCAAGATCGCTTGTTGATAAGCCATGAAATTCAATACTAAGGTCTTCAACAGTCTTATGCTCCATCATCCCGAGAGGATCTAGATTTGCTTTAAGATGACCTCTATTTCTATAAGACTTAATTAATCTAATAACTTTACCCTGCCGCTCATCTATTGATATTTTATGTTCAGTATTGCTTCTAGAAATATTTTTAAATTCTCTGACTATTTCTTGATGAGATATTTCGCCGTTAGAATTTGGGTGTTTTGGTAGATTAGTAAAAAAATCTACCCACTCCTCTGAAAGGTCTTCAGGATTATTTATAAATGTTTCGTAAAGGGTTTCTAAGTAGGCAGCATGTCCCGCTGAAATATGTGAGCTTCCCCAAAGCTCTTTCATAGATAAACTCATTTTATGTTTATTTATTATGCTCCGTCAGAAACAATTATATCCTTTTTATTTTTATGTAACATTGATTTTATCTCACCAATTGCTTTGTTAGGGTTAAGTCCTTTTGGACATACATTTACACAATTCATAATTCCATGACATCTATAAACGCTAAATGGATCAGAAAGAGATTCCAGCCTTTCTTGTGTTTTTAAATCTCTTGAATCTGCAAGAAATCTATATGCTTGAAGTAATGCTGCTGGACCTACAAATTTATCAGGATTCCACCAAAATGAAGGGCAACTTGTTGAGCAACAGGCACATAAAATACATTCATATAATCCATCTAATTTATCTCTATCTTCTGGAGATTGAAGTCTTTCTTGTTCGGGTGCTGTTGTCTCATTCTGTAAAAATGGTTTAATTTTTTCATATTGTGAATAAAACTCAGTCATATCGACAACTAAATCTCTTATTACAGGCAACCCGGGCAATGGTCTAAGTTCTATTTTATTCCTTTTAATAACTTCTGAAATTGGCGTGATGCATGCAAGCCCATTTTTACCATTAATATTCATTCCATCTGAGCCGCAAACACCCTCTCTGCAAGATCTTCTATATGATATTGATTGGTCTTCTTCTTTTAAAAGATTAAGTAAGTCTAAGACCATAATATCTCTTTCAGGCTTATCGATGACATATTTTTTCATATAAGGAAATTTGTCCTCTTCAGGGTTATATCTGTAAAGACTTATTTCTAATTTATTTCTAAACATTAATATGTCCTTACCTTAGGAGGGAAGGCCTCTACTTTTGATGGATTAAAATTTACTTCTCTTTTACTAACTAATTTAGATTTAGGGTCAAACATTGTATGGCATAACCAATTTTCATCATCTCTATCAGGATAATCATCTCTTGCATGAGCTCCCCTGCTCTCATTTCTTTCATATGCAGATATTGCGGTTGCCTCTGCTACATCAAATAAATTTTGTAATTCAATTGCTTCAACTCTGCTAGTATTAAATGCATCACTTTTATCAATTAAATGAAGATTATCAACTTTATCTTTTAAATCTTTTAGTTGATCAAGTCCTTGCTTCATAAATTCCCCTCGCCTAAAAACACCAAAATAATTTTGCATACATTCTTGAAGTTCTTTTTTGACATCAGCTGTATCAAAGCCTGAATTTGATTCATTTAATTTATTTAGTCTCTCTAATGACGAATCTATATCGCCTTTAGTTGCTGAAGCAACACCCCCACCTGATTTTAATTCTTCCTGTATATGCTTACCGGTAGCTCTCCCAAATACCACAAGATCAAGCAGGGAATTTCCTCCTAATCTATTTGCACCATGAACCGAAACACATGCCGCTTCACCAACAGAAAATAATCCAGGTATCAAATAATCCTCATTATTTATTCTCGTATATGCCTGCCCCGATATATTGGTTGGAGTACCTCCCATCATATAGTGACAAGTCGGAACTACAGGTATTGGTTCATAGATAGGGTCTACATGTGCAAAAGTTCTGGATAATTCACAAATCCCTGGTAATTTAGAATTTAAAACATCAGCACCTAAATGATCTAATTTTAAGAAAATGTAATCATTATTTTCACCACAACCTCTTCCTTCAAGTATCTCAAGCACCATAGATCTAGCCACTACATCTCTTCCAGCAAGATCTTTTACATTTGGTGCATATCTCTCCATAAACCTTTCACCATCTTTATTTATTAGATAACCTCCTTCTCCTCTGCAACCTTCAGTGACGAGGGAGCCAGCCCCATAAATACCAGTAGGATGAAATTGCCACATTTCCATATCTTGGGCAGGATAGCCAGCCCTTAATGCCATTGCTAAACCATCTCCTGTATTTATTAATGCGTTAGTGGTTGAGGCATAAATACGTCCAGCCCCGCCTGTAGCAAGAACTGTTGCTTGAGCTTTTAAATATGCCACTTCTCCATTTTCAATTGAGAAGGCTATAACTCCAGTAACTTCATCTTTTGAATTTTTAACTAAATCAACTGCAAACCATTCATTTAGAAAATTTGCTCCTTCTTTTACATTATTTTGATAAAGTGTATGCAACAAAGCATGCCCTGTTCTATCGGCTGCAGCACATGTTCTAGAGGCTTGGCCTCCTTTACCAAAATCTTTTGATTGGCCTCCAAAAGGCCTTTGATAAATTCTACCGTTTTCAAATCTAGAGAAAGGTAAGCCCATATGTTCAAGCTCAAAAACAGCCTTTGGACCTTCTGAACATAGATACTCTATAGCATCTTGGTCTCCTATAAAATCAGCGCCCTTTACAGTGTCATACATATGCCATCTCCAATCATCATTTGGATCAGCACTTGCAATAGCACATGTTATCCCTCCTTGAGCAGAAACAGTATGAGACCTTGTTGGGAAAACTTTTGAAACAACAGCAGTCTTTAGGCCTGACTTTGCTAATTCAAGAGATGCGCGCATTCCTGAGCCACCCCCACCAATTATCAAGGCATCAAATTCAATAGTATTTATATTATTCATTATTATTAATATTTATAATTATATATCATTATAACTTATAACCATATTATATATAAGATAACCATTAAATAAAAAATACCTAACGTTATAAAAACAATAAAATATAAATTTCTTAGTAGCCCTGCTCTTTTTGCCAATGATTTATTTAAAAAGCCTAAGGTTCGTTCTGTCAAATAATCAGTACCAACAGTCCATAAGCCAACATATGAATGCGCAACAATCATTAAGAAAACTAATGTTGTGGAAACTTTAAATTTATAAGAAAAAAAGAAATTTGATAAAATAGAAAAGTTTATTTCATCACTAATAATAAAAAAACTAACAATATAAATAAAATATGCAAATATAAATAAAGCACTATATCTTTGAATATTCCATAGTATTGAGCCTTTCATATAAATAAATATCCTAAATAGCCTATAGAAGTTATTGCCCATATAGAAATAACAATAATTGATGAATAATGAGCGCCCTTCAATGATTCTCCAACATGAAATAGATCCATAATAAGATGTCTGACACCAGTTAAGATGTGATACCAAAAAATTAACACACTCGTAAAGACAGAAACAGAAAAAAAAGACACTATGGTTAGATTTTCGATAAGTGCATTAAAACGCCATTCATATTTTAGTGAACTAATAATTACTAAAAATAATGGCAATGTTACAAAAAAAACATACATTCCAGATAATCTATGAGTAATGGATAAGAAGGCTGACAGCGGCAAGCTGATTTTAGTCAAATCAAGATATACTGGCCTTTCTTGCATTGTGTGCTTTAGTTATAAATATCAATAATTTATTGTTACAGATTTCAATTATACAGCAGATTCTAAATATAGATTAGTCAATAGTATCTATAAAATATTATTTCTTTGTCTTCTTGTTATGTTTGATTAGGCGTTGTCTTTTTTTTATCTGCCTGCCTGTCAGTTTGTTTTTATTGCCTTCATATGGATTATCAGATTTTCTAAAAATTAATTTTAATTGGATGCTTTCAAGTCCTAACTTTGATCTGAATGAATTTTCTAGATATTTTTTATAGTTGTTAGGAATTTTCTTATCTTGATTGGCATGGATAATCAAAGTTGTTGGGCAAGTTCCTCCAAAATGAACATGTTTAAATTTAAGCTGTCTTCCTCTGACTGCTGGTGGAGCGCTTAATGATATAAATTTTTTTAACAAGCTATTAAGCATTGAGGTTGTAAATTTTTGTTGAGAAGTATCAATTAATTTATTAGTTAATTGAAAAAGCTTCTTAAACCCTTTCTTCTTAATTGCTGATATCTCAACTTTTACTAGATTTGATATAAATTCAGATTGCATTTTTTTTAATTCATACAGCTTCTTTAAATTATTTTTTGAGATTAGGTCAATCTTATTTAAAGCGAATAAAACTGGCTTACCATTTTCAATAATCATATTTAATATTTTTAAATCTTGGTCAACAAGACCTTCTTGCGCATCGCACATAAAAATTACAATGTCGCTTTGTTCGATCGCATGCATAGCTCTAACATAAGAAAAATATTCAATCTTGTGATTATATTTATAACCTTTCCTAATTCCGGCCGTATCAATAAATATAAATTGTTGCTTATTAAATTCAAAGGGTATGCTTATAGCATCAATAGTTGTTCCAGCAATTTCACTTACTATTAATCTATCTTCATTGATAAATTTATTTATAAAAGTTGATTTACCGGCGTTTGGTCTTCCAAGAATAGCCACTTTTTTCCCATCTTGAATATCCATGTAATTATTTGGAACTTTTTCTTCAAGATAAGATTTGAGTACATTTAAATTCTTAGAATGCTCTGCGCTAATTTCAATAAAATTATCTATCCCATTTTTTAAAAGATCTTCTTTGATTGAAGAATCAGATTTTTTATCAATTTTATTGAGTACAGTTATAAACTCTTTATTTGATTTTCTTAATTTATAAATAATCTCAATATCTTCTTTATTTAGTTCTTCAGAACTGTCAAATAATAAAATTATTAAAGAAGATTCTTCAACGGCCATCCAGGCCTGATTAGATATTGCTTGTTTAATCTTCTCTTTTTCATTCCCAATTCCACCAGTATCTATTATTAAAGTTTTCTTATCCTTTAAATTTATAAATCCATGATTCCTGTCTTTGGTTAGTCCAGCGTAATCAGATACAATAGCATCTCTTGATTTTGTTAATTTATTAAATAAAGAGGATTTACCTACATTCGGACGCCCTATTATTGCTATTGAAGTAAACATTTTTATATCTCATTTTATATGTTTAAAGAGAATAAATTAAATTCTTCATCAATAGCATAAAAGCTATTACTTCTACTAATAATGCTTTTAATAGGCTGTTTTGAAATTTTTTCTCTTGCTATGGTTGTTCCGTTTAATGGATCAATCACATGAATATATCCTTCAAAATCTCCAATGATTAAATTCCCTTTAAAGCTTATAGCATTTGAAATATCTCTATTTAAATAATCTTCAAGAATCCATGACTCTTCAAGGGTTTTTGATGTAAAAGATTTAATACCTGAATCCGACTCTACGACAATTATCATTCCGCGCGTAATTACAGGTGAAAAAAATGATGAAATATCATATGACCAAATTGATCTCTTTTGAGATATATCAAAAATATTAAGTTTGCCTTGGTAATTAGTTGTATAGATTAGTCCTCCTGCTATTACAGGACTGGAATCAGCGTCTATAAGGTTTTCTAGTTCAGATGATCCGCTAACATATGAAATAGCTCCATCCCAAATTGGGAAGCCGGAATCTAATTCAAAAACACCAAGCCTTCCATTATCAAATGATACATAAACTTTATTATCAAAAATTACTGGGCTGCTACTTCCCCTAATAGTAAGAGTGGGTAACTTTGATCTATATGACCATAAAATTTCGCCAGTTTGATTATCTAAACTTAATAGTTCTCCAGACCCGCTTTTTACAATGACTGCTTTTGCATCAATTGCAACACTGCTTAGAATTTCACTCTTAATATTTGTAGACCATAACTCAGAACCATCATTGATATTTAAAGCTATTACATTTCCTTTTGTATCTGAAATAACAACTATTCCAAATCCAGCTGCCGTGCCTGACGCAAGTGCATCTAATTTCTTTTCCCAATTTTTAGCTCCACTCATTGCATCCATGGAAGTAACCATTCCTTCTGCATCTGAAAAATATAAATTTCCTGAACTAAATGCAGGAATAAAATTTCCTATGTCATTATTTCCGCTAAATGAATTTTTCCAAGATATTGAAATATTTTTTTGTTCTGAAAAAGAAATCAATTCTCTTGGTTCATCAGGATCAATCTCATCACTTTTCCAAAACCTTAGCCCATCAGATGATGTACAAGAGCTTATAAGAAAGCCAAGTTGTAATAATATAAAAAAGTGGATTAATTTTGTTTTCAATTTAAATACCCAAGTTAGCTATTTTCATAGAAATAATTGTTTTAGAAGCTTCATCAGAATACTTATCTGATGCTAATTCATATTGAGCTAAAGCTAATTCAATCTTATCTTTCTTAACTAATATATCTCCTGTCAGTTCATGAATATATGCATTGGTAGATGAAGATGAATAATTTTCAATTAACTTGAGAGCCTTATCATATTCTTGATTTGAAATATGAATTCTTGCAGCATTTACTCTTGCTAATTTATTAAAGATCTTATTACCATTAAAACCATCAGTAATTGAAATTAGGTCATAATAATTTTTTAATGCGCTTGAGAAGTTTTTATTACTAGCATCCAAACTTGCCTTTTTTAATAACGCAACCTGTGCATAACCAGTTTTACCATAATCTATTAATAAATTCTCAAGAAGACTGTTTATTTTTTCTAAATCTTGATCATCTAATTCAATCTCAATAAGCAAATCTTTATAAATTTTTGCTGCATTTTCATGATTTTGTTTAGATATCTGATTTGATATAACAAAATATGAGACCAATATTAAAATTATAGATGATATAAAAATTATTAATTTCTTATGTTTATCTAAAAACTTTAAAAGTGGTAAAAATCTTATATCATTTTCATAAACATTATTCATATAGATTCCTGTTTCCTTTATACAATTGATTTTATAAAATCATGCAATTCATTAATATTCATATTGGATTGTTCAGAATTTTCATCTAATAATGACTTAACAATAACTGTATTTGATTTTAACTCTTCTTCTCCAACTATTAGAGCATATGAAGCATTATCCTTATTTGCTCTTCTTAATTTAGATTTTAAACTACCATCAGATAGCTGAATATCTAGATTAAGCTTTTTATTAACTGATCTTAAATCGTGCGCTATTTTATATGCTTTTTGCTCAATTTTGTTAGACAAAATTATAAAAGATACTAAAGTTTTATTAATTTCACTCGTATTGGCTATACTTGCCAATCTTTCTATACCGATTGCCATCCCAATTGCTGGGAGATCTTTGCCACCTAATTGAGAACAAAGCTGATCATATCTGCCGCCTCCTAAATATGCATCTTGAGCCCCAAGCTCAGGGGAAATAGCCTCAAAAACAAAACCAGTATAATAATCTAATCCTCTAACCAATGTATGGTCAATTTCAATATTACAATCATTTGAGAATGTATCTCTTATTAAATTTAATAAATCAAGAGACTCTTTAGGAAGATAATCAGATATTTTTGGTGCTTCCTTAAGAATATTTTGTGTTTCAGAGTTTTTAGAATCTAAAATTCGCAATGGATTTCCATCTAATCGTTCTAGATCTTTTTTATCTAATTTTGATGAAAAAGGTTTTAGATAACTCACAAGCTCCTTACAAAATAACTTTTTACATTCCTTGTTTCCCAAATGATTGATTTTAATTACTGGATTTTTAATTTCTAATTGTGTATTGATTGAACAAATTAAAGAGATCATTTCTAATTCAGCCAAACCCTCTTCATGTCCCAAGATTTCAATTCCAGCTTGATAAAATTGTCTAAATCTTCCTTTTTGTGGCCTTTCATATCTCCACATAGGTCCCAGATACCATAATCTATGAGCATCTCCATCAATCTTTTTTTCAATTATTGATCTAATAACGCCTGCTGTACCCTCAGGCCTAAGCACTATTCTTTTATCATTTTTATCCAAGAACGAATACAGTTCCTTATTTACAATATCAGAAGTATCGCCTACAGATCTTTTAAATAGATTTTCATCCTCTAATGCTGGAGTCCTTATTTCTGATAAACAATAACTTTGAAAAATATTTTTAATAACTTTCTCTGTGAAGAAAATTCTATTAGACACTTCGCTCTTGTCTGCCTTCTTGCCTACTAAATCCATCATGCCTGTAAGTGAATGAATTTTTTCCAATTTAACTCCTTAATATAATCTTTTCAGATTCGTTTTTATTTTTAAGTATCTTATCTCTAACTTGTTCTTCTAACTCATCTACAAGATTATCATTTGAAATTTTTTTGTTAGGAGTGCCATCGACATATAAAAGATTATTTGGAGTAGCTCCTGTCAGTCCGATGTCTGCAGCCTTGCTCTCTCCTGGTCCATTCACATAACATCCAATAATTGCTACTTCTATATCTTCAGAAACATCTTCAAGTCTTTGCTCAAGTTCATTAACTACTTTAATAACATTAAAATTCTGTCTTGAGCAACTTGGACAAGCAACAATCTTAACGCCCCTACTTCTTATATTTAAACTTTTTAGAATATCCCATCCAATTTTAATTTCATCAACAGGGTCTGATGCTAATGATATTCTAATTGTATCGCCTATACCTTCTGAAAGAAGCATTCCAACACCAATGGATGATTTAACTGTACCAGCCCTAAAGCTTCCTGCTTCAGTAATTCCTAGATGTAAAGGCTGATCAATAAGATTTGATATTTTACGATATGCATCAACCGTCATCTCTATGTTTGAAGCTTTAAGACTCATCTTATAATCATCAAAATTAAATTTATCTAATATCTCTACATGCCTTAAAGCTGATTCTACTAGAGCATCTGCATTAGGTTCTCCATACTTTTTTTGTAAATCTTTTTCTAAAGATCCCGCATTTACTCCAACCCTTATTGGAACATTATTATCAATTGCTGCGCTAATTACTTCCTTGACTCTATCTTCTTTACCAATATTACCTGGGTTTATTCTTAAACAATCAGCCACATCTGCAACCTCTAAAGCTATTTTGTAATCAAAATGTATATCTGCTACTAATGGGATTTTAGATAATTTCTTAATTTCTTTAAATGCTTTAGCTTCTTCGAATCCAGGCACTGAAACTCTCACTATATCAGCGCCAGCATCCTCTAAATCTTTTATTTGATTGACTGTTGAAACAACATCACAAGTATTTGTATTTGTCATTGATTGAATTGATATTGGATTATCTCCCCCAACAGGAACCCCCCCGACATTAACAACTTTTGTTTTTTTTCTTTTAATCCAATTTGTCATAATTAACAATTATTCTCTTTGATATTAAGTCTATTAGCATAAAATATAAAATCAATATGATCTTTTATATATACCTGAAAAATAGGCCCATTAGGGCTAAAGAAGAGACAATAATAATGAAATAGAATAAATATGTGTTTTCATTAATTGTTTTATTGATCTTTTTCTCAATTTTTTTCTTTATTTTTGAGTTAGTTGTATCTTGTCCATATATATTCGGGAAAACTGGATTTATTTTTAAAAAATCAGAATATTTTTTGAAATACGCTTTAGCAAATGTTTCGCTTGGAAAAGCTGTATAATCGCCTGTCTCTATTGCTTTAATATATATAAGATTTATGTATGTAGAGCTATTAATTTCTTCAATACTTAGGCCCAATTTTTCTCTTGCTTGAAAAAACTTTCTTCCAACCTTTGCTGAGCTTGCTGACTTTAGATATTTGCTCATATTATTGTCTCATGTGAAATTAATTTTTTACCTTTTATTGATTTTCTTAGATTGCCGACTAATTGGCCGCAAGCACCATCAACATCATCTCCCCTTGTCATCCTAAGAGTAGCAATATAACCCTTTTTCATAAGAAAATCTTTAAAATCGCCTATCTTGTCATTTGACGGTCTTTTATATTCGCACCCGTCAAATTTGTTGAAAGGTATTAAATTAATCTTACAAGAAATATTAGTCAGAAGTTTTGATAGCTGCTTAGCATGCTCAATAGAATCATTTACACCTTCAATTAATATATATTCAATGGTTATATTTCTCTTGTTATCATAATTCAATAAATAATTCTTACATGAATTAATAAGAGAATTTATTGGATATTTCTTGTTTATTGGAACTATTTCATCTCTTAAACCGTTATCAGCTGAATGTAATGATATTGCTAATGAAACATCAACAGAATCTGCCAGTTTATCTATTTGTGGAACTATTCCTGAAGTGCTAATTGTAACTCTCTTACGAGATAATCCATAAGCTAGTTGATGTTTCATTATTTTTGCTGACTCAACAACTGCATCAAAATTTAATAAAGGTTCTCCCATACCCATGAAAACAACATTTGTTATAAGATCTTTATTTTTTTTATGGAAATTGGCTAACCATAGTTGACCTATAATTTCATCGCTAGTTAAATCTTTTTCAAATCCTTGAGCACCGGTTGCACAGAATGTACATTGAAGGGCACAACCAGCTTGAGAGGACACACATAAAGTTCTTCTATTCTTTTCTGGTATTTCTACCATTTCAATCATTGATCCAGACTCTAATTCTATTAAATACTTTACAGTCCCTTCATTTGATTGATATTTTTTATGAATTAATGGAGGTTTTAAACATACAATAGAACTAAGTTTTTTCCTTAGATCTTTATTGAAGTCTGTCATTAATCCAAAATCTAGTACGCCTTTTTGATGAACCCATTTTAATAGTTGCTTGGCTCTAAATTTTGATTCATTTATTTCGGAAAAAAAAAGTTCAAGTGATTCTAATGAATATCCTAAAATATTTTTTTTTGTATGCAATTTACTTATTTAATATTTCTTCTTCTGAAAAAAAATATTCAATCTCCCTCTTAGCGCTAACTGTTGAATCAGACCCATGGACAGCATTCGCATCAATACTATCAGCAAAGTCTGCTCTTATAGTTCCAGGCAAAGCTTCTTGAGGATTTGTATTTCCCATAAGCTCTCTATTTTTTTGAATTGCATTTTCTCCTTCTAAAACTTGAACAAATACTGGGCCTGATGTCATAAATTTCTTCAAATCTTCAAAAAAAGGCTTTCCATCGTGCTCTGCATAAAATCCTGATGCCATTTCATCTGATAAATAAAGTAATTTGCCTGCAACAAGATAAAGGCCATTCTCCTCAAAACGAGAAATAATTTTTCCTATTACATTCTTACCAACAGCATCTGGTTTAATAATTGATAAGGTTTTTTCTATAGTCATGCAATTGCCTTAAAATTTAATTCGCTATTATATTAAAGTTATTGATATTCTTCTATCCAATGACCCTGAATTGCTTCAAGTATTTTCTCATTCGATTTATTTGGATCACCAATAAATCCCTTAAGATCACAAATTTTTTTATGCAAGTCAGGAAAACTAATCCATTGCGGGTCTATTTCAGGATATTTTTCATTTAATTCAATAGCTATATCAAAAACATCAAGCCAATCAATTTTATTCATTAATGATCCTCTGAAACCATATTTATATTATATTTTGGTAACTCAATCTCTATTTCTTCGTCTATTGGTGGGATTGCTTGGCAGCTTAATCTTGATGTTTGTTCAAGGCCCCAAGCTTTATCTAGCAAATCTTCTTCAATATCACTTGCCTCATCTAAAGTTTCAAAACCTTTTCTTACAATACAATGGCAAGTAGTGCATGCAGCTGACATTTCGCATGCATGTTCAATTTTTATTTTATTTCTAAGTGCGGCTTCACAAATAGTTTCATCTGGTAAAGACTCTATTTCAGCTCCATTAGGACAAATTTCCTCATGAGGCCATATTTTAATTTTAGCCATAATTTAAATAGTGAAACTTTCGCCACATCCACATACAGCTTTAGCATTAGGATTTACAAACTTAATTCCTTTATTAAGACCATCATCGACATAATCAATTAAACTACCTTTTAAGAAATCAAAACTTTTTGAGTCTACAAATATCTTACAACCATCTTTTTCAAATGTTAGATAATCGTCAACTATTTCATCAACAAAATCAAAGGTATATTCATAACCAGAGCACCCTGCCTCTTTTATGCCCACTTTTACTCCCTCACCCTTACCTCTTTCACTAAGTATTTGATGAAAATGAGCTATAGCACTTTCAGAAAAGTTTAGTTCCGATGTATCAAAAGTCTGCATAATTTAATTATTGCTTAGCTTCATAATCTTCGATTGCTTGCTTGATTGAATCTTCAGCAAGAACTGAGCAATGTATCTTAATTGGAGGTAATTCAAGAGCTTCGACGATTTCTATATTTTTTATTGCCTTGGCTTCTTCAAGGGTTTTGCCAATTAACATTTCAACTAATTCGCTGGATGATGCAATTGCAGAACCGCAACCATAAGTTTTAAACTTAACATCTTTTATTACATGGGTATTACCTTTTGGCTCACATTTAATCTGAAGCTTCATAACATCTCCGCATGCTGGTGCACCAACCATTCCAGTCCCAACATTTTCATCTTTTGGGTCAAATCGCCCAACTTTAAATGCCTCTGGATTATTTAATGTGTTTTCAAATTTATCTACTACTTTTTTGCTATATGCCATAATTGGTCTCCTAATGCATATTCCATTCAACTTTATCAAGATCTATACCATCTAGGTGCATTTCCCATAATGGCGATAGCTCTCTTAACCTATGAACAACATTGCCTAAAATATCTAAAGTATTTTTTACATCATCGTCACTAGTAAATCTTCCAAAAGAGAATCTAATAGAACTATGTGCTAATTCATCTTTTCTTCCTAAAGCCCTTAAAACATAAGACGGTTCCAAGCTTGCAGATGTGCATGCAGAACCTGAAGATACCGCTATATCTTTTAGACCCATTATTAAAGACTCTCCTTCAACAAAGTTAAAGCTAACATTTAAAATATTAGGCACTTTATTTTTTAAATCTCCATTTACATAAACGTGATCTATTTCTTTTACTTTTTCTAAAAACTTTTCATGAATTTTTGATATCCTTAAACTATCTTTTTCCATATCCTCTTTTGCTATTCTAAATGCCTCACCCATTCCAACTATCTGATGAGTTGCTAATGTTCCTGATCTCATCCCTCTTTCATGACCTCCGCCATGAATTAAAGCTTCTAATCTCACCCTAGGTTTTCTTCTTACATATAAGGCCCCAATACCTTTTGGTCCATATGTTTTATGAGCAGAAAAAGACATTAAATCAATTGGCATTTTTTCTAAATCAATTTTTACCTTACCGGTACTTTGCGCTGCATCTACATGAAAAAAAGCACCATTTTTTCTAGTTATTTCACCAATATTTGCAATATCATTAACTGTACCAAGTTCATTATTTACATGCATTATAGAAACAAGAACTGTTGTATCTTTAATTGCATCCTTTACAGCAGATGCACTAATAATCCCTTTTTCGTCTGGATCTAAATATGTAACTTCGAAGCCCTCTCTTTCTAATTGCCTGCAAGGATCTAGCACAGCCTTATGTTCAATTTTTGAAGTAATTATGTGGTTTCCTTTTGATTTATAGAATCTTGCAACACCCTTTATGGCTAGATTATCTGCTTCAGTTGCTCCAGAAGTCCATACGATCTCTCTTGGGTCACAATTAACAAGATTTGCAACATGAGATCTGGCTTCTTCCACTGCTTCATCAGCCTTCCAACCAAAACGATGAGATCTAGATGCCGGATTGCCAAATTCTCCCTCAGGAGTTAAAAATTCCATCATTTTAGACGCAACTATTGGATCAACAGGTGTTGTTGATGCGTAGTCTAAATAAATTGTTGATTGTGTGCTCATCTAATTTATCTCTTTAACCCTAATATATGGGCTATTATCATTTTCTACAAGACTATCGATCGTTATTTGATCTAAATAATTTTCAACGATTCCATTAAGCTCATGCCATAAATCATGAGTACTGCACTTTTTGCCATTATGGCAAGAAGAAGTACCATTACACTTTCTAGCATCTAGAACTTCATCTACAGCATGCATGATCTCTTTAACTGTAATAGATGTCGGGTCTTTATCGTATAAATACCCTCCATTTCTTCCTCTTATGCTTTTTACAATCCCTGCTATACGTAATTTCCTAAAAATCTGTTCTAAATAATTCAGTTCTATATTCTGATTTTCAGAGATATCACTTAACGAAACAGGTCCATTAGATTGTAAAAAACTTAATTCTATAAGAGCGCTTACAGCATATCTGCTTTTTGTAGTTAGTCTCACGAGGAGATTATAAATACCTGACTAATTTAGTCAAGTTTTGATATTCATTCCTAATCTATCTGCAACCTGATGATAAGATTCCACAACATCACCCAGCCCCTGCCGAAATCTATCCTTATCCATCTTTTTCATTGTTTCAGAATCCCAAAGCCTACAACCGTCAGGAGTAAATTCATCAGCTAAAAGAATTTTGTCATTATAAACACCGTATTCAACTTTAAAATCAACCAAAATTAAGCCTGAATCTAGAAATAAACTAGAAAGTATCTCATTTACCTTATATGTAAGTTTTTTCATCTCCAATATCTGTTCTTGAGTAGCCCATCCAAATGAAATAATATGCTCATCATTTATTAGAGGGTCTCCTAAATCATCGTCCTTCAGGAAGAATTCAAATAGAGGATTCTCTAGAATCAACCCATCTTCAGTTCCCAATCTTTTACATATTGATCCAGATGCCCTGTTCCTAATAACACACTCAATTGGAAACATTTCTAGCTTGTAGACTAATGAGTCACTATTATCTATAACTTCAATGAGATGGGTTTCAATTCCATTTTGTTTAAGATGATCCATTATAAAAGCGTTAAATTGATTGTTAACAACCCCTTTGCCTAAAAGAGCTTCTTTCTTTTTTCCATCAAAAGCTGAAGTATCATCACTGAAGTGCATTATTAAATGCTCTTCATTTTCAGTTGTAAACATTGATTTTGCTTTTCCTTTAGTTATCTCTTTTATTTTATTCATTAGCTTAATGACTCATTAATTTTTGATAGTAATTGTTCAGAATCCTCAATATTACCATTTTTTGATACTGCTCTAACATATGTTTTATTATTTTCTTCGGTAATTATTATTTCAAATTCAGACTCTTCACTAAAAACGATGTCTTGAGAATTCTCATTACTAGAATTTCTTCCTCCAAATATGCCAAATAAACCTCTTTCTTCTTCTTGAGCATAACTAACAAAAAATACTCCATTGGTTCTATCTCTATCATTAGTAACTATATTTGCTTCTGTTAATGCCTTGCTAACTGATGACCATGCACGATCAAAATTTAAATCAAGCGAAATAACTGTTTTTCCATCTTCGCTAAAAATATTAGCCTTTTTCATTTCATTTAAATTTTGAGCAGCCAATGAGGTTCCTGAAAAATTATTTATTGATTCAGCAAAGTATTCCACGATCTTTCCCATTTCATTCTGAATTAGCTCTGGATTGCTTTGAATAGTTCCATTATTTTTATCAATTTGATATAAAAATATCTCTGTAGAAGCCTCTTTAATTCCATGCTCAACCTTCATGATAAGTTTTGTTTCTTGATCGAAATCTATATCTATTTCTCCTGTATTAGGATTAGCGCTAATAACTTGATAGATAGAAGTATCCCAATAGTTTTTTGAAATTGGCCATGAAGTTGAAGGTAGTGTTTCGATATAAATCCACATTAACTCCCCCAATCTTCTAAGTTGCACCGAGCTATTTCCAGATGAAGCAAAAATCTGCCTTGGTTTTGGTACTTCAATATTGTTATCAATACCTTCTGCATCTATTACT
>CACDCN010000008.1 GCA_902551185.1 uncultured SAR86 cluster bacterium
AACAGCAAAATTTTGTTGGTCTGGTTGCAGTGCCAAAGAATCAATAGAATCTTTTAAATCAAAGATTAATAAAAATACATGTGCAATTTTAATTGAGCCTATCCAAGGCGAGGCTGGTATTAGGGTTCCTGAAGATGGATGGCTAAAAGAATTAAGAGATTTATGTACATCAAATAATATATTAATGATTTTAGATGAAATACAAAGCGGTTTAGGAAGAACTGGAAAACTATTTGCATTTGAACACGAGGATGTTACTCCTGACGGACTTATCCTTGGGAAAGCGCTTGGTGGCGCAATGTTGCCTATTTCAGCCTTTTTAAGTTCAAAGGAAATCATGAATCATTTTGATTCAGGTTCGCATGGTTCTACTTTTGGAGGAAACCCATTAGCATCAAAAGTTGCAACCAAAGCCATAGAGCTATTATTTGATGAGGGGCTTATTGAAAATAGCAATCGTTTGGGTGATTACTTCATCTCAAAATTAAAAGAAATTGATAACAAGATTATAAAAGAAGTAAGAGGAAAAGGATTATGGATTGGACTGGAGTTAAATGAATCAAAGGTTAATGCAAAAGATTTATGCTTGATGTTGCTTAAAGAGGGTCTTTTGTGCAAAGAGACACATAAAACTGTTATTAGGTTTGCGCCACCATTGATGATTTCAAAAGATCAAATCGATTGGGCAATTGAGAAAATTACCAAAATAATAAGATCAATCTAAATTAAAAAATTCTTTAATATATGCTATTAGATCTCTAATGCGTTCGTAGCCTTCCAATTCAAAAATCTATAATGGACCTTTGTTTTTGCATCACCATATGGAATTTTTGTAAAATTTCTTATATCAATTAACGATGCATAAATGGCTGATTTAGAAATTTCATCGTAATCATCATCATTTAAGGCACTAATTAGACTATCAACATATTTTGACTGCAGACCCATCTTAAAAGTAGTGGGCATTTCTCTTTGAACAAAAATACCTTCAAACAAATCACTCAAAACCTCATCAGGTAAGTAAGTATTCCCATATTGAGAACTATCTACCAATCTTTTCATGACAGTAGGGTGAAGGATATGTGAAATAGCTCTTCCTTGAAGACCTAAAACTAAATCATGTAGTTGAGGGTCTTCATTGGCTCTTCTTCGTGAGCTATATGCAGCACGTTTTTCACTTTGAAGGTACTTAAGTAAATTTTCATCAAATGTAAAAGCATTATTTGATAGAAGTTTTTCTACTATTAAATTCATAGCTTTTTTCTGATCTTCATAAGATACAGCTTCAAAAGGAGTTATATCTATATTGGAATCATTTATAATCCTATTTGAGTAAACTCCTCCAATGAGTTTAACAACACCATCAAAAAACCTTCCTTTTTCTCTTGTAAGGCTATAGAAAGCAGATCTAAATTCTGAAGATGTTTCTCCGTCAATAAGAAAAATGCTTGGTAGTTCGGCAATTTTTGCATCTAAAATATTAATACGATCTGATGTGTAAGAAATTGGATCACTAGACATATCATATCTAACATTTCTAGGATCGATATTCACTCCCGGAGAGGACATTGCATCTCCATCCGTTCCAAAGATGTATTCTGGTTGAGAAGACTTTGAAAGAATATTTTCCCTTTCCTCGTCACTAAGATTCGGAGTATATCCAAACTCAATTGCCCACATGTCATATGACCCTGGTCCAGAAGGGAAGAAATTTCCTTGGGTAATTCCTTCAGGAGCAAGGTTTATAGGATCGTAGTCCATTACAGAACCAATGTGGTTATCACCAGTTATTGACACATCATGTATTTCTTCAGCATCATAAATCCAACTAGATTTAAAATTGTGTCTTAAACCAAGCGTATGCCCAACTTCATGCATAGTAAGAGACACAATCCATTGTTCTAAAGGATCATTATCTTCAGAGTATCCCCATAACTTTCTATAGGTATATCCTCTTTTTATAGCATTAAATTCTTGAACAATATCGGCAGCTATAATTTCACCAGTTCTTGGATTAGCTACACTTGGCCCATATCCCGAATATCTTGGACTTGGAGTTGAGGCCCATCTAACGACATTATATTTAACATCACCCGCATCCCATTCAGCATCATCAGGTTGTATTTTTGCAACTATTGCATTTTTGAAACCAGCTCTTTCAAAAGCTTTATTCCATCCTTCAATTCCTTTTACAACAAATGGACGAATTTCTTCAGGAGTTGAATTTTCAACCCAATAAACAATAGGTTTAACAGGTTCTGAAAGTTCTGCTTCTGGATCTTTTTTTATAAGCCTCCATCTATTCATTAAGTCTCTAGCATTATTTGGATCATATGTTGATAAGTCAGTAACTTTTTCTGAAAAATAACCAATTCTTTGATCAGCAACTCTAGGTTCAAAATTTTCATCTGGCATTTCTACAAAATTATGAAGACCGTCCACAAATGTATATCTTTTATCAGCAACTGAATCTATTGAACCACCAGCTTTTGGTTTTGGATTATAAAAACTATACCTAACTTTAAAAGAAGTATTTTTTTCATAGTTTCTCACCTCATCTATATATGTTTTTGATTTATCTGGTTTGCCAAGTATCAAGTTGTAATATTCGATATATTCTTTTGGAATATTTGGGGTAATACTAACAAGCATCTCACTTAAAAACATTTGATCTATGTTTATCAAGTATTTTGATTCTTCATTAACAATAACAGAAAATCTTCCTAAAAATGCTTCAATAATATTTGTTATTTTTGATTGTGATATTTTGTTGGAGTCATCATATATAAACTTTGTATTTTTTTTATACAAACCAATATCTTCTTTAAACTTTCTAAATTCAAATATAGAACCGTCGCCTAAATCACCTCCACTAGGACCAGCATCTGTTGGCCCATTTAGAATATAAGTGAAGTAAATGAATTCTTTGTTAAGCTGATCTTCATTGATGATTAAATAGTATTTATCTTTTTCTGTTTCATGAAGAACTTCCATAAAACCGTTAATAGTAATATATTCACCATCTTCTAAGAATTCTTCTAAAGTCTTATATTCCTTTTCCTTCTCAGGCATGCCTTTTAGTTTTTTTGACATTACATCATCGCTTTTCTCTTTAGATGAGGTTGTCTTTTCATTATCTTTTGCAAACATGTTGCTTGAATAAGCATTCAAGCCAATAAAGATTATTGAGAATAAAAATATTTTTAACAATTTAGAATTATTTTTCATATTTACAGTCCTTTAAAAACAGCATGTAATTCTATCTTAGAAAGAAGCTTACTGATAGTATATGCATATGAAAAATTATGCATTAATAACCGGAGCATCTTCGGGAATAGGCTTGGAGATTGCTAAAAATCTTGCTGGAAAAGGTTATAACTTAATTTTAACGGCTCGTCGAAAAGAATTACTTGAATCACTTGCTAAAGAAATTACTGATAAAAATAGTATTCACGTTGACCTTATCTCTATGGATTTAAGTAAATATGAGGCACCAGAAGAAATATTTGAATTTTGTCAATCTAAAAACTATCAAGTAGATCTTTTAGTAAATAATGCTGGATATGGCATAAAAACATCTTTTCATAATACAAGCATAGAAGATGAAGAAAATTTTATAAGAGTTTTAGGCACATCTGTAGTTATGTTAACCAAATTGTTTATCCCAAACATGATCAAAAATGGCGGAGGTAAAATAATGATTGTCTCATCAGTAGCATCATTTGCCGCACCTTCAGCAATACAACCATTGTATGGTCCTATAAAAACTTTTATGAATAGATTCAGTGATTCCATTAATATTAATTACAAGCATAAAGGAATTACTTCAACATCAGTCTGTCCTGGCTTTACAGTAACGGGGTTTCATACTGCAAGTGGAGTTCAAGAGCAAATGGATAGAGTCCCTAAGTTTATGGTATTTTCAGCTGAAAGAATTGCCAAAGAAGCAGTTGATGCAACTTTGGCTGGTAAAAGTCTATGTGTGCCAACAAAAACGTATAAATTTTTAGTATTTATGCTTAAGAATCTTCCACAATCAGTTTTAAGGTTGATTGGAACAGGGCTCGCTCCAGGAAGATACGATAGAAATTAATTAAATTATTCCAAGAGCTTGATCTGATACAAAGGGGTTAGATAATCTTTCTGCTTCAAAAGTAGACATTGGCCCATGTCCTGGAATAAATTCAATCTCTTTACCAAGTGGCCATAGTTTATCTTTAACTGAATTTATTAGCTGGTCATGATTTCCACCTGGTAAATCAGTCCTTCCAATCGAGCCATTAAATAAGACATCTCCAACCAAAGCTAATTTATTAGCTTCATTATAAAAAATTATATGTCCTGGGGTATGACCTGGGCAAAAGTAGACATCTAATTTCTCATCCCCAAGCTCAACGATATCTCCTTCATCTAACCACACATCTGGCTTACAATCTTTAGAAGGTAGACCAAACATTTCACCTTGTTTTTGAAGTTCATCAAGTAAAAATTTATCCTCAATATGAGGCCCATGAATTTCTACTTTAAGTATTTCAGATAACTCAGTTGCTCCCCCAGCATGATCAATATGTCCATGTGTTAAAAGTATTTTTTCTGGAATTAAATTATTGTTTTTTGCAATTTCTAAAAGAATCTCTAAATCTCCACCTGGATCTACAATTGCGCACTTATTAGTATTGGAACAATAAATAATCGAAGCATTTTGTTGAAAAAGAGTGACTGGTTGAATTAAAGCTTTTAACATAACTATTTTATAATATATGTTTTAATTATATAAAAATGAATACCAAACATACAGAATCAAAATTATTAACGAGACAGGCATCAAAAGAGGAAAATGATTTATTAATTTCAAGAATAGACTCTACTTATGAAGCAGCTAAACTAAGAAATACTTTATATGATAAATCGCCCGAAAATTTTCACACCCCAGTAGAGTTTTCATGGAGTGCTTTTTGGAAAACTTTCATTTATGAAAATCTACCTCCAGTATTTTTTTCACCAATCGCAGCAATTTTTTTAGAAGGATCTCTTTCAAGGGCCTGGCATGTCTCACAAAATAGAAACCTATGTGCTTTATCTACTCAACACAACCCTTTACTGGCAATAATAATTTCTTGGTTGATTGTATATCCAGGTTCATGGTTGATGACCATAGCCTTATTTTTGGCATTATTTACAGATAATCAATTAATTCAGAATATAGATACCTTTCAAATATGTTTGGCTTACTTATGTTTAGTTATGAGAAGACTTATTATTTCAGCTAAATATGGATTTTTTAGACCTGAAGAATTAGAAAGACTTTGTCATCCAGCTCCAGAATGGAGTAATGATAAGACACAAAGAAAATTTATTGGTCAGGGATGGAGCAATCCTGAGAAATTTCCTGGATTAATTGAAGATGAAATGACATCAGCAATGGATGAAAATGATATATGTCTTCATGGCATTCCAATTGAAGTAGATGAAAGTGTTGCTGAATTAATTTCCAAACAAAAGGGCAGTGATATCTTTTCTGCAAAGACATCCGCAACCAAAGAAAAAGAAATATCATCAGCATTTTTTTTATTTAATATTATAAGATCAGTTTATAAAAAAGATTTTGTTTCAGGATTTAGACTTGTACTTTATTCAACAATGTTGGCAATTATTTTTACTCCACTTTTGATAAAGTTTGTCTATGGTGTCTACCTATTTGGTGATAATGCACTAGAAAAATTTATTAGCTCTATGTCAATTTTTGGTTTTGTAATATGTTTCCAACTATTTTTCTTTGGGTTGGTTTGCGCTATAGACTTTCAACGAAGAATTGAGACAACAAAAAAATTAGGAGAACTTGTCAGATTTCCTGGTATAAAATTCTCCTCTTTATTTGAATCAAAAGATGACACTAATAATAATTCAAGAATATTTATTGATCTTCAAAAAAGGGTAAATGTTTTTG
Source organism: uncultured SAR86 cluster bacterium (assembly GCA_902551185.1). Taxonomy (GTDB): domain Bacteria; phylum Pseudomonadota; class Gammaproteobacteria; order Magnimaribacterales; family D2472; genus SAR86A. Next base: position 5,948 of record CACDCN010000008.1, read on the forward strand.
CATGGATGAATATTAGAAATGTATTAAGATCTTTTGGAGAATCGTATCTTTATAGAATTGAAAGTTATACAGCAATTTTAGTTTTTTATTCTCTATTTTGTGTTGGTATATTAAATTTAATTGTTTGGACAGAGATGAGACATCATATATCAACTATTTATCTTATAGTTGCAATTATTGTATGCATCTCAGGCATAAGCATTTATTCAATATTTAAAGCTATAAAACTTCAATCTTTAAGTCAAAAACATAGAGATTTTGTAAGAAATGAAATATTTATTATTGAAGAAGAAATTTGTGAGCTAGAAGAAGAAAATGCTAATAATGATAGGCTAAATGACCTTAAAAGCTCAAAAAACTTATTAACACAAGTAGATGCAAATATTAACTACAAAGAACTAATATATAAACCAACAACTATTATGGGATATTCTGCAAATCCAGGCGTCATTGGATCAGTTCTAGGATTAGTTTTAACTGGTTGTCTTTTTGCTGTTCAGGGTTTTGTATCTACTGGAATAGAATACGATACTGCTGGTTGGTTTAATTTTTAGAAAAATGCTATAAAATAGGCATTTTTAACATTAATGGAATATAAAAATGAGTAGAAAAGTATCTAAAGAAGAGTCTTTAAAGGCCGTAAAAACTATTACCAAAGAGATTTCTGAGAGCTCACTTGAACAAGAGGCGCTTGAGGCAGTCAAAACATTGATACTTTGGGCTGGTGATGATCCTAAAAGAGAAGGGCTAATAGATACTCCTAAAAGGGTCGTTAAAGCATATAAGGAATTCTTTTCCGGATATGAAGAAGATCCAGAAGAGATATTAAGCAGAACTTTTGAAGAAGTTGAAGGGTATGATGATGCGGTTATTGTTAGAAACATAAGGGTAGAATCTCATTGTGAGCATCATATGGTCCCAATTGTAGGAGTTGCACATATTGGCTATATTCCAAAAAAGAGAGTTGTTGGAATAAGTAAATTGGCTAGATTGGTCGATTTGTTTGGAAAAAGACTTCAAACACAAGAAACTATGACTGCACAAATTGCAGATACGATTGATAAAGTTCTTCAACCAAAAGGAGTTGCAGTAGTTATAGATGCTAATCATCAATGCATGAGCACAAGAGGTGTCCATAAAACTGAATCTAGTACTATTACTTCAAGAATGTTAGGAACTTTTAGATCAGATAGCAAAGCAAGAGAAGAATTCATAAGTCTTATTCACTCACCAAAAAATCTTTAAATGAATAGGTCTCTGGAATTTTCCAGTATCAAGCCTAACATTCCTATTATTCTTGCATCTGGATCTGATAGCAGAAAACAAATGCTTGAAGAAGCAGGAATTATTTTTGAAGTTATAGTTTCTTCAGCTGATGAAGATTTAATTAAGAATGAAATTTCATCGTTACCATTTGATGAGCAGGTAATTCATCTAGCAAAAGCTAAAGCAAAATTAATAAGCAAAAAAAACCCTGATAATATTGTAATTGGCGGAGACCAGATGTGTGTGCTTGGAGAAAAACTGCTCCATAAACCAGGTACAAAGGATAAAGCCATAGAGAGTCTCAAACTTTTATCAAATCAAACACATTTTCAGCATAGCGGAGTTTGTATTTATAAGAACAATGATTGTATTTGGGAATATTCTGAGTCAGTTGAGCTAAAAATGCATAATCTTAGTGAACCTGAGATTAAGAATTATGTTGAAATGGAAAATCCAATCCATGCCGCAGGATCTTATAAGTTTGAATCTTTAGGATGTAATTTATTTTCCCATGTGGGCGGCTCTTCTTACACAGTAAGAGGTATACCACTAATACCGCTATTAAATGCTTTAAGGGAACTGGGTATAATTGATTTAAAATAATCTTATGAAAACATACCAAATTATAAAAACATTAGGCCCTGAAAATGGATTTACATGTGCATATCGTCAATGGAGAGCTAAATCTGATTGTAAATATATCCATGGTTATAGTTTAGGTTTTAGGTTTGTTTTGGAAACTACTGAACTAGATGAAAATTCATGGGTTTATGATTTTGGTAGTTTCAAAGAGATACGTAAATGGGTTAAAGATAATTTTGACCATACACTATTAATAGCAAAAGATGACCCTGAAAAAGATTTTCTTATGAGTTTTGCTGATAAAAAAATTGCTAAAGTTATAGAGCTCCCTGACGTAGGTTGTGAAAAGTTTGCTGAATATACTTACAATTTTGTTAGTGAATATATTTCATCAGAAACTAGTGGACGGGTAAAATTAATCTCAGTTGAAGTTTTTGAGCATGGAGCCAATAGTGCAACATTTAAAAATATTTAATACATTAAATAGTAAAAAAGAAACATTTAAAGCTATTGATTCTAATCATGTAAAAATATATGCATGCGGACCAACTGTTTATAATTATGCTCATATAGGCAATGCGAGAATGGCAGTTGTTTTTGATACTTTTGTAAGGACGCTAAGGGCTGTTTATCCAAAAGTAACCTATGTATCTAATATTACAGATATTGACGATAAGATTATTGAAGCAGCAAAAGAACAAGAAGTTGAAATATCTCAAATAACAGACAAGTACACAAAAATTTATAATGAAGATATGGCAAGACTTAATGTTTTACCGCCAGATGTTCAACCCAAGGCTACAGAATTTATCCCTGAAATGATCAATTTAATTGAAGATTTGATTAGTAAAGATTTTGCTTATGAAAAAGAAGGACATGTCTTATTTCATGTGCCTTTGTATTTAAATTATGGAAAATTATCAAATAGAAATAGGGAAGAACAGATAGCGGGTAGCAGAGTAGAAGTAGCACCTTTTAAAAAAGACCCAGCAGATTTTATTTTATGGAAACCAAGTGATGATACACAACCCGGGTGGGATTCTCCATGGGGGATTGGAAGACCAGGATGGCATACAGAGTGCTCAGCTATGTCTGAAAAAACACTTGGATTGCCATTTGATATACATGGAGGAGGAAGAGACTTAATCTTTCCTCATCATGAAAATGAAATTGCACAAAGTTGCTGCTCTTCAGCAAGTATCGATGATCCAACTTCTTATGCTAGATATTGGATGCACAATGGATTTGTTACGATTGATGGAGAAAAAATGTCTAAATCTCTAGGGAATATTATTTTAGTAAAAGACTTAATTGAAGATCACCATGGAGAGGTTATTAGGCTAGCACTTTTATCATCTCACTACAGACAAGGACTTGATTGGAATGAAAAAATAATCCATCAATCTAAAAAACTATTAGATAAACTTTATGCCATTCTTAAAGATTTAGAAAATACTAATCAAGATGATTCAATTCAATCAAACAAAGATGTAATTGGACCATTGATGGACGATTTAAATACACCCGGCTTAATTGCAGAATTAAATAAAATAGTTAAAGAATTTAGCACGATAAAAGATGATGAAAAGCCAGCTGTTAAATCAAAATTAATCTTTATTGGATCGATACTTGGAATCCTTGGAGATAAAAATTTTAATCATGTTTCTGATGAGTTTAAAAATAAAATAGAAGAACTAATTCAAAAAAGAACAGAAGCTAAGCAGGATAAAAGTTTTGATAAAGCAGATAAAATAAGACAAGAACTACTAGACCTAGGGGTTGAAATAAAGGATAGCAGCGACGGAACTAGTTGGAACCTTAAATAGTGGGAATTCATTCAACAATTAATCTGCCTGAATCGTATACAGATCTAGATCAAACTCTTAATAGTGCTGATTTAATACTTTCTGATGCTGTTGCTAATGCAACAACTCTTTTTCATACACCAGTAGTATCTTCAATTAACGGAAAAGAAGTTGTATCAAGAGTGATGGTTTTGAGAGAGTTTAATTTAGCTAAAAAAATGATGAGATTTCATACCGATTATAGGGCCGCTAAAATAAAACACTTTACAGAAAATAATAACGTATCAGTAATTGGTTATGATCCCGATTTAAAAATACAAATAAAATTACAAGGAAAAATTAGAGTTCATTATGATGATGAGGTTACAGAGTCAGCGTGGAAGGAATCTAATGGACGTTCAAAGAAATGCTATTCAATAAAAGATGGGTCGACAAAAGAAATACTAGAACCATCTGAATATGATATTAAAGATTTTGAAGTTGAAGATGGTTATGAAAATTTTGCAGTTTTAATTTTTAACTTTGATTCTTTAGAATTTCTATATTTAAAAAGTTCAGGACATAGACGAGCAATTCATAGATGGGGGAATGATTTAAAATCAACTTGGTTAGTCCCTTAATATAATAAATAATGTATTATTTATACTCATTTTTAAATTTTATCGAGGAGAAAGAAATGAAAAAAATATTTTTATTAAGTATTTTAGTTTTTGCTACAGGTTCTATCTTTGCTGATGGGCACACAGCAGCTGAAAAAGAGGTCTTAAAGGCTTTGGCTGAATATTTTGATGCTAGGAACGCTCAAGATTGGGAAAAAGCTGTCACATTTGAAAGTAAAGCTGGTACTTATAATACAAACTCTGATGGAAGCTTCCATAAACCGTTAATAAAACAATCAGCTGAAGATTGGGCTAACTCAAATCAAGGCGGATCTTTAAATATTTATTATCCTGAAGCAGTTATGCTTTCTAAAGATGTAGCTTTTGTTAGATTTTATTATGAAGGTATGACAGAAGTTTCTGGTATCACAAAACCGTATAGAACCAGAGTTACAATGACCTGGGTTAAAGAAAATGGAAATTGGGTAACTAGAACTCAACATTATTCTGCCGCTGCTTATGGAGGTGTCCATATTTCTCAAGCAAGCGATTTTCAAGATTAATTTTATTTAATAAAAAACCCTCTTACATAGAGGGTTTTTTATTGGTGCCCTCTGCAGGAATCGAACCTGCAACTAATCCTTAGGAGGGATTTGTTATATCCATTTAACTAAGAAGGCTTTAAAATTGTTTTTTATTTCATAATAAATAACTTTATAAAAAAATTGAGATCCAATCTATAATATATATATGAAAATTACTTTACCTGACAAAAGTGTAAGAGATTTACCAGATGGATCCTCTGGTTATGATGTAGCAAAAGATATTGGTCCAGGGTTAGCTAAATCCGCTGTGGCAATCATTGTTAACGGCGAAAAAAAAGATTTACATGATATTATCGAAAAGGATTCAACAGCGTCAATAATTACAATAGATTCAGAAGATGGTCTTGAAATAATGAGACACACTCTTGCTGCACAGGTTCTAGCAAAAGCTTTAAAAAATCTTTATCCAAAATCTTATTTAGCAATTGGACCAACGATTGAAGATGGCTTTTATTATGATATTGAAACAAGTCAATCAATATCAGTAGATGATCTTGAGAAAATTGAAAAAGAAATGAATAAAATTATTTCTTCAAAATCATCTATAACTAAGAGAATCGCAAGTAAGAAAGATGCATTAAAAGTTTTTAAATCCCTTGAAGAGCCATATAAACAAACAATTATTAATGAATCAGATCAAAAAGATAATTTTCAGCTTTATTATCAAGATCAAGATAGTTTTGTAGATTTATGTAAAGGACCCCATCTACCAAATTTGAGTTTTATAGGATCTTTTAAGTTAACGAAGGTTTCTGGAGCATATTGGAAAGGAGACTCTAAGAATACTATGCTTACAAGAATTTATGGTACTGCTTGGAATAGCGACAAAGATCTAAATAAGCACTTAAATTCAATTGAAGAAGCGCAAAAAAGAGATCATAGAAAGCTTGGGAAAGAAATGGATTTGTTTCACTTTCAAGATGAGGCCCCAGGAATGGTCTTTTGGCATCCAGATGGATGGACCATTTATAGACAATTACAAAACTTTGTAAGACAAAAGATTGAGAGCAATGGTTATGTTGAGATTAATACACCATTAGTAATTGATAGGAAATTATGGGAAGCATCAGGACATTGGGATAAGTATCGAGAAAATATGTTTATCACTGAAATAGATGAAGAACATGCAAATGAAAAAAGAGTTAACGCATTAAAGCCGATGAACTGTCCTGGCCATGTTCAAATTTATAATCAAGGAATAAAGTCCTACAAAGATTTGCCATTAAGATTTGCAGAATTTGGTGCCTGCCATAGATATGAGCCATCTGGAACGATGCATGGGCTCATGAGAGTTCGCGGGTTTACTCAGGATGATGGACATATCTTCTGTACAGAGGATCAAATAGAATCAGAAACAGGACTATTTATAAATTTATTATCCGATATATATGCTGATTTAGGATTTAAAGATTTTAATATTAAATTATCTACAAGACCTGAAGTTAGAGTAGGGTCAGATAAAACATGGGATAAGGCTGAGCAAGCACTTGAATCAGCAATAAAAAATTTGGGATACCCATATAAGCTAGATGAAGGAGATGGTGCATTTTATGGCCCAAAATTAGACTTTGTTTTAACAGATGCAATTGGAAGGGCATGGCAATGTGGCACCTTTCAATTAGATTTTAATTTAGCAGATAGGTTGGATGCTGAATTTGTAGGCGAAGATGGAAAAAAACATATCCCAGTTATGATTCATAGAGCAGTTCTAGGATCTTTTGAGAGATTTATTGGTATTCTTATAGAAAATTATTCAGGTAAGCTACCTTTTTGGCTTGCTCCTAAACAGGTTGTAGTAGCCTCAATAGTCTCTGAAGTTAACGATTATGTTATGGAAATTCAAGAATTATTTAAAAATAAAGGCATCAGGACTGAAGTAGATCTAAGAAATGAAAAAATTAGTTACAAAGTAAGAGAACACAGCTCTAAAAAAGTACCTATTATTTTAGCAATTGGAAAAAATGAAAAAGCTAATAATACTGTCTCTATTAGAAGAATAGGCAGTAATGATTCGAAAGTGATGGATTTAAATAAAGCAGTTCAAGAAATTACTAAAGAAAATACTATATGATTGCTAAAATCTTCATACTACCAATAAGGTTCTATAGATACTTTATTTCACCCTTATTTCCTCCAACATGCAGATTTCAGCCCACTTGTTCAGCATATGCAATTGAGGTAATTTTAGAAAAAGGCGTTTTTAGGGGCACATTTCTTGCAATACAAAGGGTTTTAAAGTGCCATCCTTGGCATAATTCTCAATAAAAACGGGTTTTTTTAGCACCTAAAAAAAATATATTTTTCTATCATATTCTTATATGATATGATTCACACATAATTTATGCGTTCATACGTAGCAATAAAGGGGGTTATATGAACAATTTTTTAAAAATTACATTTAGTTTTTGTGCATTCTTTTCGTTAGCTTTTTCAACGAATATAGTTTCACAAGAAATTGAAGAAGTTGTTGTTACAGCAACTAAAAAGGAAGAGTCTATTCAGGACTTGGCAATATCAATCGAGGCATTTACTGCTGAAAGCATGGAAGAGAATATGATTGAAGATGCTTCTGACTTACAAGAAGTAGTCCCAGGCTTAATTATCGATAAAGGTATTGGTTCAGGTGCTTCATATGCGATACGTGGTACTGGATCATATGGTGTTGGTGCTGCAGTTGTAGGAGCAGTAGTTGTATCTACTAACGGACATGATGCAGGCACATCATCATTTGCTGATATAGGTTTCTTTGATGTTGAGCGTGTTGAGGTTCTTAAAGGTCCTCAAGGTACTCTATTTGGAAGAAATGCTGTTGTAGGTGTTATTAATACCGTTACAAAAAGACCAACATCTGAATTAGAAGGAAGCTGGGATGTTACTATGGGTGACTATGATGCAGTAACTTCAGAATTTATGTTGAATGTTCCAGTCTCAGACACAATTAGTGCAAGACTTGCATATACTTCAGTTGATAGAGACGGTTTTTCAACAAATATAAGAGATAATAAGAAATTTAATGATAAACATGCTTATGGAGCAAGATTATCTGTAGATTTCGATGTCAGTGAAAAAACAAGAATTATGTTGACCGCTGATATGTATAAAACAGATGACAATAGAAATAATATCGGTGCACCATTTTGTGAAAGCCATGGTTTGTTAGGTTGTAACCCACTAACACAAGGTAGTCCAAACGTGCCAGCTGACTCAAGAGGTAGTACAGCTGCATTATTTAATGTTGTTGCTGGCTTAAAGCAATCAGCTTACAGTAATTCATATGCAGGTATGCCAACACCGGATAATTTCCGTGAAGCATATTTAACTAGAAGACCTGAGCAAAATTCAGAATATAATTTCTCTCAGTTACATATAGAGCATGATATAAGCGATGAGCTAATGTTGTCAGCTAAAGTTTCTTATCAAAAGAGATTCTATTATCACATGAATGATAATGACTACTCCCACACTACTGCACCATTACCAGGGATTCTTAATGCACAGCTTGGTGCTTTGATTCCTTCAATAGAATGGATGGGTAGCTTTGGTGGTACCTTTAATGGAAATGAATATGGATTTACTGAGTTGATTACTGGTGATAGAACTTATGAGTTCTCTCATTCAGACTTCTTTTCAACTCAAGCAGAAATTAACATAATTTCAAGCTTTGACGGCCCAATGAACTATACAGCTGGTATCTACATGTACGATGGTAGAAACCATAACAGATATCAAGTTCAAACAGCTGCATGGAATATGACAGGTAACTTTGGTCAACATCCATATGGAGCTGCTTTATATGGTGGTGCATTTGCTGCATACGGTGGTATACCTTTCTATCAAACATGGGTTCTTGGTGGTTTATCAGGATCTGCAGTTTGTGGATCTGGTGTATTAGGACCAGTAGCGGCAGCAGTACCTAGTACAGCTAACCCAGCTTGTTTAAGTGGATTGTTAGCTGCGCAAGGGATCGCACCGTATCATATTCCAACCACAATATCTGGTTATTTAAATGATGACCATGTTAGAACAAAATCAACAGCAGTATATGGTGAGCTTTACTATGATTTAAGTGAAGATACTATGTTAACAGTTGGTTATAGATGGAATGATGATGTTGTAAAAGATACTCTTATGACTTGTTTAACAGACTTTGATTGTCCTCTTTACCCTGCCTCTCAATGGGCTACTGGTGAGTATGGATTTCATCCAAACTATGAAGTGATTGCAAATGATGCTACTGCATATAAACTTTCTATTAAGCATAATATATCTGATAACCAAATGGTTTATGCTAGTTATACAACTGCTAATAAAGCAGGTGGTAGTAACCCAGTTATCGGACTAATTCCTGATCCATATGACCCTGAAGAGACAGGTGTTTTTGAAATAGGAACTAAAAGCATTCTATTTGATGGAGCAATGTTATTTAATGCAACCTTCTTCATGAATGATACTAAAGGTATGCTTATTTCAAATATTGAAAATGCTGGATCAGTTAACTATAACGTTGATGCTGAAATTACAGGTTTTGAAGGTAATTTAATAGCTTACTTAGGTGAAAGCACAAGCTTGGATATGAGCTGGTTACTTGTTGAAAGTGAACTAGGTGAGGCAACTATGCCTGATCCTATTAACCCTGGTGGCATAGTAGCGTTATTAGATGTTAATCCAGCGCTATTTATTCCTGGTGTGGGTTGTGCCACAGCAACAGGGATGTGTCCTCCAACTGCTTTTGGCGGTGGAGTTGATGGATTGCCATTTGATCCAGCTGGCGCTGTTCAATACGGTTATGGTGTTGATTCATCTGGAAATATAATTCCTCTATTTAAATCTGCAGGTTACTTATGTACCGCACCGTTTAATCCTTTAGGTGGAGTTTCGTGTCCAGTGGCACCAGCACAGTTAAGTCTTAAAGGTAATAGTGTTCCTCAGTCACCTGAGAGTTCATACAGTATTGGTGTTAACCAGGATTTTGCTACAGGCAATGGAATGGTTACAGCAAGACTTGCTTACAGATATCAAGCTGAAAGAGAAGGTAACGTGTTCAACCAAGATAGAGCAAGAATGCCTGAGACTGATTACATGGATATGAATATTACTTATACACCAAATGATGGTGATTGGTATGTTCGTGTTTATGCTAAAAACTTAAATGATGACCAATATGTTGGTACATGGGCTGCTTCTTCTGCATTGCAAGGTGGTGCTCAATTTGCTACATATACTGACCCAAGAACTTGGGGTATTCAGTTTGGTTCTAAGTTTTAATTAACTAGAATAATTATTAAAGCCCAGTTTTTACTGGGCTTTTTTTTACTTATACTTATACTATGAAACCCTTACCTTACAATCCTGATTCTGTAATAGTCACTAAAGAAATGTGCGATCATAACGGACATATGAATGTTAATTATTATTATCAATTGTTTGATAGCACATACACATCATTTTATATTGATGAATTGGGTTTTGATGAGGCCTATATGGAAAGAGGTTTTTCAACATTTACTCTAGAAGATAGCATTCGATATTTAAAAGAATTTAGATTAAATGATGTTGTGTATCCATCATTTCAACTATATAAAGCAAACAAAAAACTTTTACACTTTATTGGAATACTTCAAAACAAAGATAATGAAGTTGCCGCTATTTTTGAAACTGTATTAGGTCATATCGATCTTAATAAAAGAAAGATTGTAAATTTCTCTGACCAAATGATTGAAAATTTATTAAAAGTTTCTAGTGAACAAAGAAAAATATCAGAATTGCCTTTTGAAGTAAAACTCCATATAAAAGATATTGATGAATAAATTTATTTTTACGATATCTCTAATTTTTATTTTTTATACTCATCTTATCTATGGTTTTGAATTTAGCGCTATGACGCTTAATGCGCAGAATTTATTTGATACCACTGATGACTTAAAAAAAGATGATAAAGCATACCTGCCTATTGAATTAAAACAATCCAAAGCACATATAAGTTCTTGTAATAAAATAAAAGTTAAATCATGGAGAGAGGAGTGCTTATACCTAGACTGGGATAAAGAAACTAAAGATATAAAGCTTGCCAACTTAGTTAAGAATATTATTTCATATGATAAAAATGGCCCAGATATCCTAGCGCTACAGGAGGTAGAGAATATTAATATTCTTAAACAACTATTTTTATTATTAGAACCTTATGGGTATATAGATTATGAGTTATTAGAAAGTAATGATTATCGTGGAATTGATACTGCTTTTATTTCAAAATTTAAAATATTGGATTCAAAACTTCACTACATTACTTTTTCTGGAGAATTTGAAGATAAAGATACTAGACCAATTTTAGATATTTCAATAAATATAAATAATAGGAATGTAAAAATTTATAATGTACATTTTCCAGCTGGTTATCATGATGTTTCGATGAGAATAGACTCTCTTAATTTACTTAAAGAATTATTAAATACCCATAATAAGCCAACAATTGCTTTGGGTGATTTTAATGTAAATACTAGAGAAGATAGAAAGCATAAGATTTATCAATCCCAAGAAGATAAATGGATTATTGGTCATTTGAATGGGTGCAATGATTGTAAGGGCACCTATTTTTATAATTATGATAAATCTTGGAGCTTTTTAGATACGATCTTTCTTTCTAGGAATAGATCAATAAACTTTATTTCTAACTCAGTTGAAATACATCATACGAAAGAAAATTCATACTTTGATACTGGCAAGCCTATAAGATTTAATCCTGTTAGTAGAAAAGGGGTGTCAGACCATCTTCCAATGGTTGCAAGGCTCGAATTAAATTAATTAAAAAAAGATTTTATCTTCTATGACAATCTGAGCAATCTAGCTCATTACAAGTTTTATGATTTTTATAGTGTGAGAATGCAAGAATCATTGAGCCTACTACGGTAAAACCTCTTTCACCCGACTCTCCAATAATATTTTCTAGAAGAACTGCAAGAATAAGTATTGTTAACCCTAGAATACCTGTTAAAAGAAAAGTAATAGTTTGATGATTTTTATATCCTAAACCTAAAGCAAATAAACTAATTGGAGCAGCCAACATTAATAGTAAATAATGTATAAGTTCACTTTCAATCGTGAATGCAGATACGCCATAAGCCAAGATAACAACTGCAGGGGCAAAAAAACAATGAATCACGCAGGCCATGGACAAACCCATTGCTAATTTGTCTGAATTTAATTGAGTTTTTATCATATTAGTTTGTTTGGCTTATCATTAAAAATTATTTTCGCCAACCGCCTCTATCAAAGATTCTTAAGTATGTAAGTTGGTCATGATCTGAATCATTTACTACTTTACAATAATCTCCTGACTCTACCAAAATAACATCTCCAGCAGATAGTTCATATGAATCTTTGTGCTCTATTCCATGAGATGGATTTGTACCATGCCCATCATCAGAGTTCGTATATTCAACAATTTCCATGGTGCCTCTACCATTTGTTATGACATAAACAACATCTGAATCAATAAGCTTGTGGCCTTTAGTCGATTTTCCAGGCTCAATTACAGTTTTACTTGCAATAATTCTTTGCAGTAAATCATTGGTCCAAACGGTATATTCATCAGTTGATTTTTGTGGTGATCCGCCTATTCTAAAATTAGTATATTTTTTAGCCATATTAAATTTCCTTGAGACATTATAAGTATTTGTTATGAATATTCTAGTATATATTTTATATAAGGGTGTCGCTATTAGGCATAATTTAATATACTTAATAATCAAAATTCATAAGTTTATAGAGGAGTTAAGCCCAATGAGTAAAACGTATACAAATCCAGAAACAATCGGTCTTCATGCTGGATGGAGAAAAGATGAGAATACTAATTCAGTAGCAGTTCCAATTCATCAAACATCAAGTTTCCAATTTGATGATTGTGATCATGCTGCCAATTTGTTTGCTTTATCCGAGCTAGGAAATATTTATTCAAGGATTATGAATCCAACATGTGCAGTGCTTGAAGACAGAATGGCAGCACTTGAAGGTGGTGTGGGTGCTTTAGCTGTAGCCTCGGGTCAAGCTGCTTCAGCATATGCCATTCAGAATATTGCTCGTAAAGGAGACAATATAGTAGCGTCATCGCATTTATATGGAGGCACTTATAACCAATTCAAAAATCCAATGTCTGATATGGGTATTGAAGTTAGATTTGTAGATCCTGCTGATCCTAATAATTTTGCGGAAGCAACAGATGAAAATACTCGAGCTTATTATGGAGAGGTGCTTCCAAATCCTAGCTTTGAGGTATTTCCTATTTCTGAGGTTGCTGAAATTGGACGACCATTAGGGATTCCATTAATTGTTGATAACACTGCAGCGCCCGTAATATGCAAACCTTTTGATCATGGTGCGGCTGTATTAATTCACTCCACAACTAAATTTATAGGTGGTCATGGTACGTCTATAGGGGGAATTATTGTTGATAGTGGAAATTTTGATTGGGAAGCATTTCCTGAAAGACAACCAGCATTAAATACACCTGATCCTTCATATGGTGGTGCAGTATGGACTGAGGCTGTAAAACCATTAGGACCAATCGCTTACATCCTCAAAGCAAGAACAACCATCTTGAGGGATATGGGAGCAGCAATGAGTCCTTTTAATGCATTTATGTTTATACAAGGTCTTGAGACTCTTGCATTAAGAATGAGGGAACATTCAGCAAATGCAGAAATCGTTGCTAAATATCTATCTGAACATGATTCAGTTGAAAGAGTTATATATCCATCAGTTATGGATGGTTATGCCAAAGAAAGAGCTGAAAAATATCTTTCAAGAGGAAATGGAGGTTTAATGGGTTTTGAAGTTAAAGGTGGCAGAGAGTCTGGTGAGAAATTCATTAATGCACTTGAAATGGTATATCATGTTGCAAATATTGGAGACTCACGAAGTCTTGCGATTCATCCTGGTAGTACGACCCATAGCCAATTAACAGAAGAAGAACTTCTATCTGCCGGTATTACCCCAGGCTTTGTTAGATTATCAATAGGCTTGGAACACCCAGATGATATTATTGCTGACTTTGAGCAAGCCTTATCGAAGATATAATAAGTTTTGAGCCAAGAATTAGTTACTTACATAGTTCTTGGATCAAATCAAAGACTCAAAAATATAAAAATTCCTTCATCTACCAAGGTGGAGGAATATCTTTTAGCAAATTTTGATGATAATAATTTAATTGTAAAAACAATAGATAGTTTAGTTTCTAATGCTAAAGGAAACTTAGTTGTATTGTTGCCACCATCTTCACTACCTAATAAAAAATCCAAAGAAATTCTTAAAAAGATTTCTATGATTGATTTATCGGCATGGGGCTGGTTTCAATTTAATAAAAAGAATAATGATATTATTCAAAACTTAAAAAAAATATCATCTGCTATGAGAAGTATTCCAAATCTAGAACAGGGAATATTTTTTAATAAAAGATTATATTTTTCAGTCGGAGGCATTGGTGCTTTTGGAGCTCAACCTTTTAAGGAAATATCTAAAAGATTTTATTCAAGAATTGATCCACAAAACCCATTACCACCACTTATAATAAGAACCAAAAATTTAGAATTATTTAAATGAATACAGATCAATTAGTTAGTGCAGAAAATATAGCTTATAAAATTAATGACAATAAACTTTTTCATAATATTTCCTTTATTCTTGAGAAAGGCAAGGCATTACATATCTGCGGATCAAATGGATCTGGGAAATCTACTTTAATTAGAATTATTCTAGGTATAACAACTCAAACTAAAGGTGATATTAGTATTTTTTCTGAAAAGAAAATTTGTTACTTAGGCCATAAAAATGCAATCAAGTCATATTTGAGCATCGAAGACAATCTTTTGATTATGGGTTTAACAACTCATTCAAATATCAATAAATATATAGACATTCTTGAGTTAAGAGATTGCTTGGATGTTATTGTAGGAAACTTGTCTTTTGGACAGCAAAAGAAAGTATCTCTGTTAAGAGTGTTCTTAAATGATTCAGATTTAATAATATTAGATGAGCCGTTTGTAGGATTAGATTCTTATACCCAAGATCTACTAAATAAATTTTTAATTGAAGAATTAAATTCAAAAAAAGGGTTGATATTTACGTCTCATATTAAGTGTGAAATAAATTCAAAGACAATTAATCTAGAATAATGAAAATATTTTATTTAGAGCATTTAAAGCTAAGAAAAAAAACAAGGAGTTGGCTTGGGCCTATTTTAGTTTTTTCACTTATTATGATCGCATACCCATTAACAGTTGAATTTTTACAAACAAACCTTGAGAAGAGCTTTTATTCTTTATTATGGATCTCTATATTATTATCTATGATGCTTGCAACTGAAGATATCTTCCTAGAAGATTTTAGCGATGGCACATTAGAGCAAACGATAATATCAAATACATCATTTCCTTTGTTGATTGCCAATAAGATTTTTATATACTGGTTGATGATTGGTGTCCCAATTTCATTTTTAAGTTTTCTTTTTTCTTTAAGTCTCACTCAGGATTTCAACTTAAGTTTATCAATATTCCCTTTATCAGTTGTTTCTTCGTATATATTTTTAAATCTTTTTGTATTTGGTAATGCGCTTAGTCTAAATAAAGGTTCTGTCTTAGGTGCAATCATTACCATGCCATTAGCATTACCAGTTTTAATAATTTTAGGTAAAAGTGTAATTGCTATAGAGTTTGGAATAAATTATCTTGAATTTTTGCTCTTATTATTAGGAATCTTATCTATTATAATAACTATAGTACCTTTTATAATATCTTATGTAATTAAAGCTCATCTAGAGTAAAGATTATTCAAGCACACAAGTAAAAGTGATAAAAAGATTTATACATCAATTCGCATCGCCTAAAACTTATTTATTTCAAGTGAATAAGGTATATAGATATATTTTTTATATCTCATTAATCATTTACTCATTCTCATTGACATGGGGCCTTTTATTTACTCCGGAAGATTTTGTTCAAGGAAATTCATATAGAATAATCTATTTACATGTTCCAGCCTCTTTTATATCACAATCTCTTTATGCGATCATGGCGATAGCAAGTATCACCTACCTTATATGGAGAGTGAAGCTAGCAGCATATTTTATTATTGCAATTGCACCAATCGGTGCCATGACTACTTTTATAGCACTTATTTCAGGATCAATCTGGGGTATTCCAACATGGGGTACATGGTGGCAATGGGATGCAAGGATTACATCAACACTGATATTATTTATTATGTATTTAGGACTTATTTCTCTTCATAATTCTTTTAGTAACTACGAAAAGGCAGATAAATTATTGTCATGGTTGGTCATTGTTGGTTTTGTAAATATACCTATTATTAAAAAATCAGTAGATTGGTGGAGTACATTACATCAGTCTGCTTCGATTACATTAACTGATAAACCATCTATTGATCCTTCAATGTTATACCCTTTGATTGGTTGTATAATTGGCTTCTTTGGACTAATTATTTGCTTGGTAATTCTTTCTTCAAAATACCAAATCTTTAAAAGAGAAAGAAAAAAGTCATGGGTTAAAGAGTATGTTTGAGTTTGCATTTTCATCTGTTAGAGAGGCTATACACATGAATGGTCATGGTGTATATGTTTGGACTGTATTTTTAATCGTAATAACTAACATCACATACTTCTTTATTAACTATAAAAATAAAATTAATAAAATTAAAAATAAATTAGATGCATCCTCATAGAAGAAAAAGATTATTCAATATTATACTTGTTCTTTTATTTTCAACCTCAGGAATAGGCTTAATATTATATTCTTTAAATACAAATTTAGATTATTTTTTTACTCCCACTGAGCTTAAAAACATTAATATTCAAGAAGATAAGAGAATAAAGATTGGCGGAATGGTTTTAGAAAATTCTGTAGTTAGAGAACAATCAAAGGTTATATTTACTGTTACAGATTATAAAAACTATATCGAAGTTGTTTATGAAGGTATCGTCCCAGACTTATTTAAAGAGGGTAGCGGCGTTGTTGCATTAGGCTTTATGCAAAATGAGACTTTTTATGCACAAGAAGTATTGGCAAAACATGATGAAAATTATATGCCGCCTAATTTAAACATTAATAATGATAATTGAGATTTCACATTTCCTATCTATCTTAGCAACAGGATTATTTCTCCTTGTTGGATTAATATCTTTTATTACAACTGATACCAAATATACTGCAAATTTAATCAGCAGAACTTTTTCCCATGGATTTCTGCTATTACTTGTTTCATTTATTATTTATATATGGCTAGCAATTACAGATAACTTTAGTGTTCAATATATTGCAAATCACTCTAATACAGAATTACCAGTTTTTTATAAAATATCTTCTATTTGGAGTGCACATGAAGGGTCAATGTTTCTTTGGATAATATTTATAGCATTATGGGGATTTATTTTTAACATCAATATAAAGAATGATGAAGTGTTAAAACCTAAGAGCATTGGTGTTATATCATTAATTTTAGTAGGTTTTTTATTATTTCTGCTTTTAACCTCTAATCCTTTTGAAATAATATTACCGATTGCACCATTAAATGGTGCTGATATTAATCCGGTTCTTCAAGATCCTGCTTTAGCCATTCACCCTCCAACTTTATATTTGGGCTATGTTGGCTTTGTTATCCCATTTGCTTGCGCAATCTCATTTTTAATTAATGGAAATCCTGATGTTAGATGGGAAAAGCTAGTTCAAAAATGGTCAGTATTAGCATGGGTTTTTCTAACAATTGGTATAACTTTAGGTAGTTGGTGGGCATATTATGAATTAGGATGGGGAGGGTATTGGTTTTGGGATCCCGTTGAAAATGTTGCTTTAATGCCATGGTTAGCTGCTACTGCTTTTCTTCATTCTTTGAGTGTTTCTATAAAATCTTATCATCTTAGAGTCTGGACAATTTTATTATCAATTTCTGTTTTTTCTTTAAGTCTTTTTGGAGCATTTATAGTCAGGTCAGGAATAATTGATAGCGTTCATTCTTTTGCAAATGATCCTGATAGAGGCCTATATTTATTAATGTTTATTGGAATAATCTTAATTATTTCTTTATCTCTTTTTATATTAAGATTTTCTATGATTAGACCAATAGGCAATATAAAACGTTTTTCAAAAGAGTCATTTATATCAATTAATAATAT
This sequence comes from uncultured SAR86 cluster bacterium, assembly GCA_902551185.1. Lineage (GTDB taxonomy): Bacteria > Pseudomonadota > Gammaproteobacteria > Magnimaribacterales > D2472 > SAR86A. The sequence continues at coordinate 23,982 of CACDCN010000008.1, forward strand.
CTTTTTTGGTTCATTAATATTCTCGGTGATGCTTGGAGTAACCTATCCACTAGTATATGAATACTTATTTGATCAAAAAATAAGTGTTGGGGCCCCTTTCTATAATGCAATATTTATTCCAATAGTATTAATAGCTAGCTTATTTTTATTCCTTTCAGTTGACTCTAAATGGTCTCGAAATTTAAATTTTAATTTCTTTAGATCTCCTATGATAGTTTCAATAATTCTTTCAATAGCCTCAGTAATTGTATTGATATATTTTTTCCAAACAAATAATTTAACATTCTTGATATCAGTTTATGTTGGATTACTAATAATATTTAGATACTGTATTGAAATTTTTAATTCCTTTTATTTTAAAAAATTTATTAACCCCTTCAGTGCAATTGCCCATTTGGCACTGGGACTACTTTTATTATCAATATCATTTAATAGCTTGTTAAGTACTGAAAGGGCATTAAGTATTAGGCTGGACTCAATAGAAGAATACAAAGATTTAAAGATTTATTTTAAAGATATCAAAGTAGTTAAAAATTCCAATCATGATTCAATAAAAGCTTTATTTTTTATTGAAAATTCTAGAGGTAATATAGTTGAATTAAGTCCTGAAAAAAGAAGGTATCGCACCAGAGGACAAATTACAACCGAAACAGCAATTCATATAAGCCCTTTAAGAGATATTTATATAACAATAGGAGATCAACTTGATAACGGTAATTGGGTTGTCAATGTGCAACTTAATTATTTTATTAGGTGGATATGGTTCTCTGGATGCTTAATGGCGATGGCAGGAATAGTGTTAATATTTTCTAAAAGGAAAGTTTAAATTATGAAATTTTTATTTAAGTCCATAGTTTTATTATTACCTTTGGCATTTATAGCAATGTTTTATATCCTTTTGACAGACGAGGATGCATACCCTGGAACTGATTATAAAACATTTGATATTCCGAAATTTCAGCTTGAAAATCTAGAAAATACTAAATTAATTGATAATGATGAAATCAAAGGCAGCTTTATTCTGAATGTATGGGCTAGTTGGTGCATTACTTGTCGAGTTGAGCACCCATTCTTAATGAATCTTAAAAATCAAGGAATTAAAATAATTGGATTAAATTATAAAGATGAAAGATCCGATGCCATTGAATGGTTGGATAAATATGGGAACCCATATGAGATAACAGTTCATGATTTAAAGGGCTCTTTAGCACTCGATCTTGGTGTAACAGGCGCACCTGAAACATTTTTGGTTAGTAATGGAAAGGTAGTGGCACATTATCAGGGAGAGGTTAATGATGCTATATGGAGTAATGTATTCTTACCAATTATTAAAGAAAAGGGAATGTTTTAAGATGAAAATGTTTTATATTTTTTTAATCTTAATTTCAGCAAATATTTCATCAGATTCTTTATATGGATTTGAGAATGAAGCAAATGAAACTAGATTTAATAATTTAATAAAAGATATAAGATGTCCAAAGTGTACTTCGGGCTCATTATCAAGCTCTAATGCTCCGATATCAGAAGACTTAAAATTAAAGATTGTATCAATGATTCAAGAAGGTAAAAGCGATCAAGAAATAAAGGATTATGTGACATCTAGATTTGGGAAAGAATCATTATATGAACCAGAATTTAATAATAGTACTTATATTTTATGGCTTGCACCATTTGTAGTTTTATTTCTTGCTTTACTCATTTTTATATATAGAAAGAAAACGTAATGCTTCCATTCTATTTGTTAACTTTTTTTGCAGCTTTGCCAATTCTTGCATATATCATGGCACAGAAGACTAACAATAAAGGAATGGTTATTGGTTTCACTACAATAGTTCTATCTTTATGTTTAGTGATATTTGTTAGTAAATTTGCAATATTGGGAAGTCTTCAAAAACAAATATTAAATAATAATATTTTTGATCAAATATATATTGATTCAAAAATTTCAAGCGAGCATTTAAAAGAAATAGAAGCTCTCCTTAATGAAGATGAATTAAAGAATTGGTTAGTTGGACTTACCACCGAAGCAATTAATCTAGAGAAGCTAAATTCAGCTGAAAGTTTAATAACATTTTCTGAAAAGTTTTTTATAACAAACAACGAAAAATTAATATTTTATGGGTTGTATACAAATTTAAGAGACGCAAGATTCCCTGAATATAAGAATGTAGTCTTTTCAGTAGATGCTAAATCTGAGTTACCTTGCTCAATTAAAAGCGGCAATATAGATCTTTTTATAATGAACGGTCCTAACATACCAATAGCCAAGAAAGAAATCGATGATATTAAAGACATGATATTAACCAATCTAGATAGTGTGATTCCTGGATTTGATTTAGCATCGGCCCACCTTAATCAAGAAACAATAGAATTCAATATTAAAATATCTTGTATTGATAATTCTGACTTTTTTTATGTTAAAAATCTCATAGTTTTAAATCAAACTAGTACTGATAATAAATATAAAATTAATTTAAATGAATGGTTAAAAACACCACAAGAGTTATAATATATTCAGTAAATAACTCTTAAAATGCAGCTAAAACACATAAAACTATCAGGTTTTAAAAGTTTCGTCGATCCAACGAAAATATCATTTTCTACCAATATGGTTGGAGTTGTGGGACCAAATGGATGCGGAAAATCAAATGTTATAGATGCTGTGCGTTGGGTGCTTGGAGAACTTTCAGCAAAAAACCTTCGTGGTGAATCAATGGTGGATGTTATTTTTAATGGTTCTGAAAAAAGAAAACCTTCTGGTCAATGCAGCATTGAACTTCTTTTTGATAATTCTAATGCCAAAATTGGTGGCGAATATGCATCTTTTAATGAAGTTTCAATTAAAAGAGTTATGACAAGAGATGCTCAATCAGATTACTTTATTAATAATACAAAATGCAGGAGAAAAGATGTCCAAGATATTTTTCTTGGTACTGGTTTAGGCCCAAGTTCTTATGCAATTATTGAACAGGGAATGGTTAGCAAGCTTGTAAGTGCAAAACCAGATGAACTTAGAACCCATATTGAAGAAGCTGCTGGGGTATCCAAATACAGAGAAAGAAGAAGGGAAACAGAGTCAAGAATTAAACGCACAAAAGAAAATCTCTCAAGGGTAAAAGATATACGCGATGAAATTGGAAGACTTATCAGAAGATTGGAAAATCAAGCCAAAGCTGCAGATAAGTACAATAAACTTAAAAAAGATAAAACAAAATTAGAGCTTGATAAAGCAATATTATTTTCGATGGAAGCAAAAAATAATCGAGATAAATTGCAGAAGAAATTGGATGCACATAATCGTGACCTGAAAATCAAAAATGCTGAATCAGAAACAATCCAATCACAAATAGATCAATTTAGAACTGAGAATGAGTCCTTATTGAGTGAATATGAATTAGCGCAAAAGAATTTCTATGCAGTTGGTGCAGAAATTGCAAAAAGAGAAGCTAATTTACAAAATATTAATAAATCAGAATCAGAGACTAAATATAGCCTTCAAAAAGCAAAAGATAATTATGAAAAAGCCAAAGAAACTGAGAAAAATTTTGATGAATTAAGTCCAAGTGAGAAAGCTATGCATATCCTGGATAGCATCATCCTTACAATAGATAAATTTAACATTAATAATGAAAGTATTAGAGAAAAAGCTAAGGAGCTTAAAAAATTACTTACAGAAATTTTAAATGTTGCATCAGCTCAATCAAAAACATTAACCGATGAATATCTTTCTCGTCAAAATGATTTAGAGGAACAAATCGAGGAAGCAGAAAAGCTTAAGAGCTCTATCCAGGATGAAATGAAAGACTTTGTAAGTAAAAGCTCAGATGCAGAGTCAATTCTAGTCGCACTTAGACAAAAACAATCAAAATTTAATGATGAAATGAGAGATCTAGAAAATAAAAAATCTATTTCAGATTTAGACTCTAAATCTATTTCTGAAAAAATAACAAATATTCGTCTTGAGCTCAAAACATATGAAATAAATCTAGATAATTCAAATAAAAAAATTAAGGAAGCTGGAATAGATATTGATACTGTTAATTTTTCAGATTATGAAGATACGACATTAGATGAAATCGAAGATAACTTAACTGATATAGAAACTAAAATAATTAGATTGGGCGCAATTAACCTAGCTGCACCAGAAGAGATTGCGGATGAATCAAAAAGAAAAGAAGAACTCGATGAGCAATATGATGACCTTACAGAAGCATTAGATAAACTTAATGGCGCTATTAAGAAAATTGATAACGAAACAAAAACAATATTCAAAGATAGTTTTGATGCTGTTAATTTAAAGCTTAAAGAAATGTTTCCAAAGTTATTTGGGGGAGGTGTTGCTGAGCTCACCTTAACCGATGATGATCCATTGCATGCTGGAGTAGTTTTAATGGCAAGACCTCCAGGAAAAAAGAATTCATCTATTTCACAATTATCAGGTGGAGAAAAGGCTTTAACGGCTTTAGCTTTAGTGTTTGCTATTTTTGATCTTAATCCAGCACCATTTTGTTTATTAGATGAAGTAGACGCACCTTTAGACGACTTAAATACTCTTCGATTTATAAATATGGTTGAAGAAATGTCAAAGTCGATACAATTTATTTTTATTACTCATAATAAAGTTTCTATGGAGCGAAGTGATTATTTAATGGGAGTTACAATGCAAGAGGCTGGTGTTTCAAGAATGGTATCCGTTGACGTCAATCAAGCACTTAAATTAGCTGAATCATAAATGACTACCAATTCAGAAATTTATTTAATTGGACTAGCCATATTAATATTTTTAATAATAGTATTTTTGTATATAAGAAAAATTTCGAACTCGAGCAAACTTAAACTTAGGATTGAGGACGAGCCTAATTCGCTCGAATCTTCTGAGGTAGATTCAAATATTAATAATCAACAACTCTTTGAATATGAGGACAGTAAGAAAGAGCAAGAGTTAGCAATTTTAAATTTAATTTCTATAGACAGATCTATGTATGATATAGAGCAGTTCTTTGGATTTCTTTCTAACTATGGCGCAAAAATCAACAATAAATTTTTCTCTTTCAATAATGAAGATGGAATGGAAAGATTTAGAGTTATAAATGCATTAAACCCTGGTACTTTTGAAAACGATACAAAGACCTTTGCAATTGCAATTGTTGCAGATCTTATGTCGGCAGATGATCCATTAGATACAGTAAAACAAATGGTTGAATTTTCTATAAATTTTGCTGATAAATTTCACGCATCCCTTTGCGATGAAGAAAGGACCCCAATCACGAAACAAATGATTTCACATATGGAATCCAGGGCTCAAGATGTAGCAAGAATAAAACAACTTTCTAACCATAATGATTAATAAGGAATGTTAGTTGAATGAATGATCCTTGGAAAATTATCAAAGAATTAGAAAGCGATAATAGCCGTTTATTTAAAGAGGATGTTGTTGAAAATAATTTGAATAATATTGAATTTCAAGAAGGTCTTTCAATGTGCTTAGATCCACTTATAACCTTTGGAGTAAAACAAGTTCCAGAATCAGAACAAGATGGAGATGGTTTGAAATGGGATGACTTTAAGAAAGATATTGATCTATTAGTTGAAAGAGAAAAAACAGGCCATGCAGCTAGAGATTTAATAATTGACTTAATGAGTTCTGCTAAAAAAGATCAATGGAATGATTGGTATAGAAGAATATTAATAAAAGATCTTAGGTGTGGCGTGAGTGAAAAAACAGTCAATAATGTTGCAAAAAGAATGGATTTAGAATTTAAAGTTCCAATTTTTTCATGCATGCTTGCACATGATGGTGCAAAACATCCAAAAAAGATAAAAGGAGATTGTTTAGTTGAATATAAATATGACGGGGTTAGAGTAATCGCTATAGTTAAGAATGGAAAAGCAACTTTATATAGTCGTAATGGAAAAATATTTCATAATTTCCCCCATATCGAGAATGCTTTAAGCAAATCTGAATACAATAATATTGTATTTGATGGAGAGGTTATGAGCGATGATTTCCAAGCTTTAATGAAACAAGTTTATAGAAAATCAGGAGCTCAAACAGATGATGCTTATCTTGCTCTATTTGATATTCTTCCATTGAAAGAATTTAATGAAGGTAAAAGTAAACTTAGTTCAATTGAAAGAAAAAAGGAATTAAATAAGCTATCAAAGAGTTTTGAAAATGCAATCAAATTAGTAGATTATGAAGTAATAAATTTTGATGAAAAGAATGGTCAGGATAAATTTGCAAGCATGAATAAAGAAGCTTTAGAGAAAGGCTTCGAAGGCTTAATGATCAAACCAAATGATAATTATTATGAATGCAAAAGAAGCCATGCTTGGTTAAAAATCAAACCTTTTATTGAGGTTACTTTAAAAATTATAGATATTCAGGAGGGTACTGGAAAACATTCCGGTAAGCTGGGCGCATTTCATGTAGAGGGTGATGATGATGGAAAATTCTTTTCATTAAGTGTAGGCAGCGGTTTAACTGACGAGGAAAGAGAGAAATTTTGGGCATCAAAAGACAAACTAATAGGAAGACTTGTTGAAATTAGAGCAGATGCAATAACTCAAAGCATTGAAGGAGAACATTACAGCTTGAGATTCCCTAGATTCAAAAATTTTAGAGGTTTTAAAAAGGATGAAAAAATATAAAATTAATTATTTTTTATTTCTAATAGCAATTATTTTTATACAATCATGTGCTACAAGACCGCCTGAAAATCCTGACAATATATGCTTAATCTTTAAAGAGAAAAAAAATTGGTATAAGGCAGCAATTAGAAGTGAGAAACGTTGGAAAATACCACCATATGTTTTAATGTCCTTTGTCTATCAGGAATCAAGTTTTAAAGCTGATGCAAGGCCTGAAAGAGAAAAAATATTAGGTTTTATTCCTTGGTTTAGACCTTCTTCTGCTGTTGGCTATTCCCAGGCCTTAAAGAATACATGGGAAGATTATAAAGATGAAACTGGAAATAGTAGGGCAAATAGGAAAGATTTTTATGACTCAGCTGATTTTATTGGATGGTATGCCAGTAAAGGATACTATCAAGGTTTTGAAAAAACAGATGCTAGATCTTTATATCTTGCCTATCATGAAGGGTATGGAGGTTTTGAAAAGAAAACCTACAGAAAGAAACAATGGTTGATTAAAGTTGCCGACAGAGTTCAGGCTAAATCAACAAAATATCAAAAACAATACTGGGGATGTGCAAAAGAATTAAAAAGAAAAAGGTTTTTATTTTTTTAGCTAAATATTTCTAATATTAAAGTTTAGATTTTTAATTTCTTCAATATAACTTTCACCAGCTATTAATGATCTTTTTGATTCATTGAATAAGTATTTTCTTGACACCTCAACAAGATTGTCAATAGTGCAGTCTTTAATTTTAGATCTAAAGGCTAATCTTTTTTCTTTATCTTTGTTATCAAGGATATTTATAAAATCATTCATTGCTTCGCCATAGGGTGACAATGGTTTATCGATACTAGATATTACTCCTAGGATACCTTCATTTAATTGTTCTTCTGAAATATTCTTTAAGGACCATCGTCTTGATTTTTCGAAGTCATCAAAAGTTTTAGTGCATCTAGGATCTCGATATGAAAAGAATTTAAAGATCTTATTATTTGAATCTTGCATTGCGCCAGCACCATATGCACCACCTTTTTCCCTAATAGCTGAATGTAAATATCCATTTCTTAGGACTGCACCAAGAACAGTTAGGGCAGGAGCATCATCATGAAATGAATCTACAGTTGGGAATGCTTCAGCACAATAGCAGACTTGTGCACCAGTTATCCATCCTACTGGGTTATTCTGAATATCAAGATAGTTTTGAATTTCTAGATTACTATCAGAATTTTCAAATTTAAAATTAATATTAGTTTTTTCTTGGTTGAGAGACGATGCTGTAAAAGTGTATATTGGCGATGTCTTTATTTTATCTTTTATCGATGACAATAAGTTTATATATTCTTCAAGACTATTATTTTGATCTATAGTTTTTGATAAGTTGCGTGTATTTGTAATAAAGTTCAAACCTGAAGTTATATCATTAGTTGCAGCTATATTATTTATTTGAGCTGCAGCATTACTCATAGCAAGTATATGACCATTTTGAATAATAGATTTTTCACTATCTGAAGCTACAAAATTTAATAGGTCTTTTATTCGGCTTTCATTAGTAAAATCAGCATCTGAGATAGTTTTAATTAATATATCTTGCATCTTATTCACATTCTTTTCCAAAGATTTTGATGTGATTTTTAAAGCTAATTTATGTTCACTATTGTTACTATTTGGCAGCAATATAAAATTTGATGATATACCTCCAGTTATAGCTGCTTGTATTTTTTGCACTTCCTCATAACTCATATTATTGAATCCTATATTCGTAAGTGAATTTGCAAATAAAGAAGCAATTTTTAACTCATCAGCTGAAAGGTTGGAGCATGGATAGATTATTGAGTGATAGGTAATTCCATTTGTTCCAGTTTTATAAAAGTAATTATTTGTATTTCCAATATTGGTAATAGTTGATTCTGCATAATTTCTTGTATGTGGAATATCCTCTTTTGTTACCTTTGGAAGTACCTCAGGGTCGTCAATTGATTCTTGCCTTTTTTTTAGTTCTGATGAGAGATCAATGATTTGCTGTTTATCATTGTCTGATAAATCTTTTGATTTTTTAGCAATTTTATTTTTAATCTTTTCTTCATTTTTATTGTTAAATTCTGGATCAGGAATTAAAGCGTAATTTACTCTATGATTATTTTTAATAATTTTTTCATTAATAATTTTTTCAATATAACCATCTTCTTTTAAATTATCTTTGATAATTGAAAATGATGAATCTAGATCTAAAACTTTTAAAGGATCATCATTATGAATACATGCTGGCAGACAGCTCAACATAATTTGAAGGCCATAAGGCATACCAGATCCAGTAATTTCTCTTTGTCTTATTTCTAATTGATGTAGAGACGACTCAATATGGTCTTTATCAATGCCTTTTTTTACAACATCTTTTAAACAATTTATTATCAAATCTTGAACCTCTTTTTGCTTATTAGATTGAACACCTTCCAAGCCTGCAGCAAAAACTAGTTCCTTGTGATCGGTTTCAAGCCCAGTTAATGGCGATAGTGATTTTCCTAGATCAGTATTCTCAAGAACTTTTCTAAGCGGTGATGCAGAATTATCTAATAAAATATTAGACATTAAAAATGATTCTAGTAATTCAACTGGGTTATGACTTTCACCCAAGAGCCAGCTTAAGACGACATGATGATTGTTTTCATCATTTGGCATTGGATTGTAAAACTCTGCAACAGTTTTTGGTGAGCTTATTCTATTTTCATTTTTAACACTAATTGATTGATCGGACGGCTTAAAATTAGTTAGTACATTTTTATTTATGTAGTTTTGCACTTCATCAACATCAATATTTCCATATGTAAAGAAGGTAGCATTTGAAGGATGGTAATGTTTTTTATGAAAGTCAATTAGATATTCATGAGTAAGGTCAATGATATTTTCTGGATTTCCACCGCTATTATGTTTATATGTAGACGATGAATATAAATGTTTTGATAATCCATGCCACAATTGGCTAGTTACAGCGCTCATAGCACCTTTCATCTCATTAAATACAACTCCTTTTACCTCTAATTCGCTATCTATGTTTTTTTGATCACTAAATTCAAGTCTATGACCCTCTTGATAGAAATCTAATTTATCTAAATTTGGAAAAAAGGATGAATCAAGATATACGCTTAGCAGGTTTTTAAAATCTTTATTATTAAGTGTAGCAAATGGATATGCGGTCCAATCGCTAGATGTAAATGCATTCATAAAAGTATTAAGGGATCTTCGTATCATCATAAAAAATGGGTCCCTGACAGGATATTTTTTAGATCCACACAGCGCGGTATGTTCTAATATGTGTGCAACACCGGTAGAATCCTCAGGTATTGTCCTAAAAGCAACCATAAATACTTTTTCATCGCTATTAGAATCTAAATGAATATGCTTGCAATTAAATTCAGATTCAGTATATATTTGTGCATTGAGGTCTAATAATTTTATATATTTTTGGTCTTCTAAATTAAACATATAATACCTATGAAAAAAACAACAATTCTAACAAGCTTAATACTTCTAATTGGATGCTCAACCACTTATTCTAATCTTAAGATTGATTCAATTGAGACTTTCAATCTAGATAATTATAACGATTTTAATATAAAGATAAATGATTCAAGCATTAGCGCAGATGTAAATCCTATTATTCTTGAAAAATTTAGACAAAATTTAAAAAATGCAATTGAAGAGAAAGGATTGCAATATAAAAAAGATTCAAATTTAGTATTTGATATTAACTTCACAACAAAAGATGTAGTGGAGTCTGACAGGTTAGGCTATTATCCTCCAAATGCTACCTTTATTCATTCAAATTACTATAGGTATAACTATGCTTTTAGAGATCATGTCTATACTTTTACTAACAACATTTTAAGAGTAAATTTAAAAGATATTGAACAGGATAAGACTGTTTGGACTGTTGTTACTGTATGGAGAGATGGCTCAAGCAGATCAATTTCATCAGAAGATGCTTCAAATATTCTCGTTGATGAAATAATGATAAGTTTTTTATAAATTAAGTTGTGTTTAAAAAATTTGCAGCATTTTCCATTATATTTTTTTTATTATCATGCTCTGACAATCAAGCGGTAGATATTGATGTGCCTACGACCTCTAAAGTTGAAAAATTAATAGAACATTCCAAAGAATTTGAACGACAGGTTATCTCATTTAAGACACCAGGAGGAAAGATTCATTTTGCAATTGGGTTCGGTATTGCAAACTCAATAATGGTGGAAGGGGATGGAGGAAATATTATTATTGATGCCTCAGATAGTGTTTTTGAAGCTGAAAAAATTTATTCCTTATTTGCTGAACAAAATTCCAATCCTATAAAGGCAATTATATATACCCATAACCATGGTGATCATACCTTTGGGACTGCATTTTATTTAAAGAATCAAAAAGAAAAACCACAAATAATAGCGCATGAAGATACAGATTATTATGTTCAAAGAATAATGGGTATTTTGAACCCAATTATTACTCAAAGAAGTACAAGAATGTTTGGAACACTTCTTCCTAAAGAAGACTTTATTAATGTTGGTATTGGAGCTAGTTTAAATGTATCGAAATCTCCAACTGGATATATAAAACCTGATATAACCTTTCAAGATACTTTAAAGACAAATATTGCAGGAATAGACATTGAACTCTACCATGCGCCAGGAGAAACAGATGATCAGCTATTTGTTTGGTTACCAAATCATAAATCTTTGATGCCAGGGGATAATATTTATAAAACATTTCCAAATTTATACACTATAAGAGGTACTTCACATAGAGATGTAATAGGTTGGATCAATAGTATTGATCATATGCAATCATTTGAGCCAGAGTTTCTTTTTCCAAGCCATACTAAGCCAGTAGTTGGAAAAGATAAAATCAAGGAAGTGCTTATGGTTTATAGAGATGCTATTCAGTATATTCATGACCAAACAATTAGACTGATGAATCAAGGGTACTATCCAGATCAAATTGTCGAGATGGTTGAGTTGCCTGAAGATATTTCAAATTCACCCTATTTATATGAGTTTTATGGAACAGTAAGATGGTCTGTTAAAAGTATATTTAATGGATATCTTGGATGGTTTAATGGAAATCCTTCAGAATTAGATCCATTATCTAGAGAGGAAAAAGCTAAAAGAATTTCTAAATTAGCTGGCGGTAATGACAATTTATTAAGCCAATTAAAAGCAGCTGTTAAAAATGAAGATATGCAATGGGCACTAGAACTAAGTGATTATTTAATTGCTTTAGATTTTTTTAATGATGAAGTTAAAAATTTAAGACAACAAGCATTAATATATGAAGGTTCAAGATCATCTAATCCAAATAAAAGAAATTATTTTCTGACATCGGCATTGGAGCTCCAAAAAGGATTTAATGGTTTTCCTATTTCAGTAACCAATGAGAAGCTCTTAGATGAAATTTCAATAGATACATTTTTTGATGTCCTTTCTGTTAGATTTAATCCAAAGAATCATAATAATAATATTTTTAAGGTATGTTTTAATTTTTCTTCTGGAGTAATAAAAAATATTACTTTAAGAAACAGCGTTGCAGTTATATCAAATTCTAAAGAAACAGGATGTAATATTATTGTTCAAACTAAAGAGGAAGAGTTTAAGAAAATATTAATGGGAATTAGTAACCCAATTACCTCCATAGCTTCAGGCAATATTGTAGTAGAGGGTGGCAATTCTACTTTTTTAGAATTTCTAACTAAGTTTCAATAAATTAAGAATTGCCTGAAGGAATATCTTTATATGCCAATCCTTTATCAGCTCGAGGTTCTTGCGGTAGACCTAATACTCTTTCAGCAATAATATTTCTAAGAATTTCATCTGTACCACCTGCTATTCTCATACCAGGGGCGCCTAGCCAAGCCATTTGAAATTTTTTAATATCTGGATCATCAGTTTTAAGCATTCCTGCCATATCTAATGAATCAATTCCAAAATTACCAATATCTTGAAGTTTACCAGCACTAACAATTTTTGTAATAGATGCCTCTGGTCCAGGTGTGTCTCCTTTTGAAAGGGCAGACATAGTTCTTAGTTTGGTATTTTTTAAACCACTTTTTTCACAGTACCAATCAGCAATAGATGATCTAGCGGCTTTGTTATTTAATAAAGGTTCTCCTAAACTATCTTGAGTCTTAGCCCATCTAAAAGCGTCTTCTACATCTACACCATCAGCATCTCCAACTGCCAATCTTTCATTCATTAAGGTAGTAATTGCAACTTTCCAGCCATCACCAATTTCTCCAAGTCGTTGTGAATCTGGTATTTCAACATCAGTAAAATAAACTTCATTAAAACTTGAGCCACCAGTTATTTGTTTTATAGGTTTTACTTCGATACCAGGTGATTTCATATCAACAAAAAAGAAAGTAAGGCCTTTGTGTTTTTCAAGATTTGGATCATGCCTAACTACTAAAATTCCATAATCTGAAAAGTGTGCACCCGATGTCCATACTTTTTGACCATTAATAATCCATTTATCACCATCTTGAACTGCTTTGCTTCTTAATCCAGCAACGTCAGATCCAGCAGATGGCTCAGAGAATAATTGACACCATATTTCTTTACCCTCTGCCATAGGGGGTAAATATCTTTCTTTTTGTTCTTCAGAAGCATATTGCATCATAACAGGCCCACACATTCCTAAACCTATCTCAAAAATACCTTTAGGAACGTCAAATTTAGATTCTTCATTTGCCCAAATGATTCTTTCTATTGGTGAGGCACCTATACCTCCATACTCTTTTGGCCAATGCAGCATTGCCCAACCAGCATCATATTTTTTCTTTTGCCACAATTTTGCTTCTTCAAGAATATCTTTATTTGCAAAAGATGGTTCTTTTGACGCATTGTCTTTATGTTTAGCATTTTTTTCTAGCCATTCTCTGCAAGTTTTTCTAAATTTAGCTTGTTCTGGTGTATCGTTAAAATCCATATCTATATTCCTAATTAATATTTGATTGCTCTAAACTAATCACTAATTTTTCTCTCCAATTGCTTAATGAACCTATATTCAAAGATAAAAGCTTTGATCTTCTATAAAACATATGACAATCATATTCCCAAGTAAAACCATTTCCCCCATGTGTTTGAATATTTTCTTTTGAGCATAATTGGAAAGCTTTTGTAGCACTAACTCTTGCTGTGGCAGACGCTGAAGGTAAATCAGAAGCATTAGTCGATAATGCCCATGCAGCATAATAACAGTTAGATTTGGCTAACGTTAAAGCTACATACATATCTGCAAGCTTATGCTTTATAGCCTGAAAAGATCCAATTGGTCTGCCAAAAGCATATCTTTCTTTTGCATAGTTAATCGCCATATCTAACGATGCTTGCGAACCACCAATTTGTTCATATGCAAATAAAACAGCTACTTGGTTGATTAATAATTCGTAAAGATCCCAGCCACTTCCATCATCTCCTATAAGATCACATTTAGCATTTTCAAAAGCAATTGAAAAATGACCTCTACTTTCATCTATATTTTCTTGGTGTTCAACAGTTACCCCAGACGAGGACAAATCAACTAGTTGAAGAGAAATACCATTATTTGTTTTACATACTACTATTGTATGTGTTGCTATTTCCGCATCTGGGACTCCAATTTTTTTGCCATTTAGAGTTCCATTTTCAGATAAAGTTTCAATATTATCAGATGTAGGAGCTTGAAATGATTCAGTTATAGCTAGCGTACCTACGACTTCACCGCTAACAAGTTTAGGGAGAAGATCTTTTTTAATCTCATCACTTGCATAATTTATGATTGCTTCAGTGAATAAATATACTGAAGAAGAGAATGGAACAGGAGCAAGAAATCTACCTAGTTCTTCAGCAATAACACATAATTCAAGGTGACCTAAACCAAGCCCACCATAATCCTCTGGTACTCTTATGCCTGTCCAGCCCAAATCTACAATCTTTTTCCAAAGCTCTTTGTCGACTTTATTACTGTTTTCAAGAACAGATCTATTTCTAGAAAGTGTTTGTTCTTTATCGAGAAACTTTCTTGCTTCTTGCTGAAGAAACTTTTGATCATCTGAAAAGTCTAAATTCATTAATACACTACTAAGTTAAGGTAAAATAGATAATTATTATATGCTAAAAAAAGTTTATTTTTAATTAGATATGGATAGAGATATAAAAGTTAATAAAAAACTACCCTCATATCTTGAGAGAGCGGGGAGTGGCGGGCTGCTTGTGGGCTTTATATATGTGGTTGCTTTTATGAGTATATTGTTATTAGGTATTTGGCAGACCTTTGAATCAGAGAACAATAAATCTACTTTAACAAGCATTGATGAAAGAATTTCATTAATCGAAGAGCAAATTAATATAGTTGATGAGACTAACAATGACTCTATGACTGATATAACATCTTCAATTCAGTTTCTTGATAAAGAAATTAGAAAATTATGGGATTTAAGTAATAAAAGAAATAAAGTAGATATTAAAAAATTGACTGAACAGCTTACCAATCTCGATAAATTATTTTCTAAACTACAAAAAGATGTTGAAGCAAATCAATTAAATCTAAACTCTATGAAAAAAAATATTGATTTAAATTTATCTAAAATTGATGAGTTAGGGCTCTCTGCAGAAGATTTACAGTCATTAAGACTTAGTCTCAGCAACATCAATACCCAATTAATGCTTCTAGACGATTCTGTGCAAGCATTAAATAATTATAAGAACCAACTTAATCAAGTAATTTTAGAAATTCAAACTCAGGTATCTAGCATCCAAAATCAATCTATCGGTAACAATTAACCATAAAATTGACAATCATAGTAAATAATAGTTTTATAGGGTTATGAATAAATTTGTTCTACAAGTTTTCTTATTTCTAGCTTTTATACCGCTTGCTATTTTAATAGGATATGGCGTTCTGGTAATAGCGCCAATTTTTTGTTGTTTTCTTGCAATTAATTCATATAAGTTTAACAATTATAGGGAAATGTATATTTGGATGGGCTTTGGAGTTTTATCCTTTTTACTTGCTTTATATATGTTGGGGGTTTTATGAGATCATTAATTGCAAGATCAATACTTGTAATATTAGGCGGCACTATGGTCGCTATGGCACTAATCACAATTTTTTCTCCTGAAGTTGGTAATAGATTTTTGCCACCAGTTGAGTTAGGTAATGCTGCTTTATCTACAATGATTAGAACTTATGCAGGTTTTTGGTTGGGTTGCGGCTATCTTACAATTAGATTTGTATATTCATCTTCTAAAGTACAAATAGGAAGTGTTTTGTTATATATATTTGGATGTATGATTATAGGTAGATTAGCAAGCATATTTTACGATGGATATAATACTCATTCCTTGATAAGTTTGGGCTTAGGGATTTTATTATTCTTATCACTTTATACAGTTCATCAATTAAGAAAAAATCAACTAGATTACAATCTTTAAAACACAAAATATTTTTCACTAAAAGAACATAACTATATATAATGCATAGGCTTGGGGATGTGGTGGAACTGGTAGACACGCTTGGCTTAGAACCAAGTGCCGCAAGGCGTGGGGGTTCGACTCCCTCCATCCCTACCAAATATTATTATGAGCATGAATAAAGTTGCAATTTTTGGGAAAAAAGACTCAATAGCTAAGTATGATCTTACTGACAATAAACCAGTATGGGTCGGGGAATTACCTAAAGGACAAATACCATATGTAATTGCTCAATATGAGAATTATATTCTTGTCTTTAGTTGGGCTTGGTTTGGATCAAAAATGATTCATTGTTTTCAAGAAGATTCTGGTGACTCTTTATGGTCACATTACCAAGAAACATTGCACAGCTCGATGATCCCATTTCTCCCTCATACTTTTGAAAATCACATGTACTACTTAGCATCTTCAAAAGAGGTAGCAAAATTATCATGGGAGACTGGAAAGATTGTTTTTAGAAAAAGATTTAAAAAATCAATTTTTAATCAATATGGGTTAGGAATAATATCTGATGAGGTAGTGTTAATATCAAAAAAAGATGCATTAATTGTTAATAAAGAAACAGGTGATACAAAATCATATCCTGAACTTGCCAAGAAATTAAACTTAAAAGAAATAACTTCAGCATTAGGAAACGGAATCACATTTATGTCTTTAATATCTTTAACTCACCCTCAAGCTACAGATGGCGGAGTTTATGGCGGTGATGGTGGAGGTGGTGGCGGAGATGGCGGAGGATAGATCTATATATAACTAAAAGGAATAAAATATGGAACCAGATTTTAGAGCATTACAAGTTTTGGCTGAAGTATCGCTTGGTATTGTTGGGTTTTCTGCAATACTCATAGGACTCAGTAGATCAAAGAAAGGATTTAGCAAACCAGATAATTTTAGAATACAACTATTAACCTTTTCTGCATTTGGGGCAATGTTTTGTGCTCTTTTGCCATTTGCAATTTTTAACCAAAATAATATAGATTTAAGCTGGGCAATTGTAAATTGGACATTATGTTTATACTCAACAATAGGGCTTTTAATTTTTCCAAGACGAGTTTTTGATTTAAGAAGAGAGGGATATAAGGACTTGTTTCCATTCAAGATTATTGCCTTACAAGTTGGAATATTAATAACTATATTCATTTTGTCAGGATCTATGATCTTGGGTTTGATTGATCAGAAAAATAATTTTTATATATTCTGCTTAATGTTATTTATTGTTCAAAGCACTGTTGCATTTATTAGAACGATGTTTGTGAGAGTTGAATAATTTGTTTACAAAACCTTGATTATCTATATACTCTTAATTGTGAAAAATTTATTGATACATCGAAGCCGGGGTCAGTCAAGTTAGCTGGTTCTGTTCTTTGGTGAATTTGACCCAGCAGTTGCTGGGTTTTTTTGTTTTGGAGGATTAAATTATGAACAAAATAAATTTATTTAAATGCTTCTTTCTTTTGATACCAATTTTGCTGGTTGCTCAAGAGCAGGAAGTTGAAGAGGTTATTGTTACTGCTAATAAAAAAGCTGAAACTGTTCAAGAAATACCAATGAATATTTCTGTGATTACCGAATCAGCATTAGAAGAAAGAGGAATAATGAACCCTGAAGATTATTTAAGATCTATCGCAGGTGTATCTACACCAGGTGGCTCTAATTATTATACCTTTAGAGGATTAAATACTTCGACTTCACAGCGTTCCTCAGGAACCACTTCAACTTATATAGATGAAGTAAGTGGTTCATTAATGGGATTATTTGATGTTGAAAGAATAGAGGTTCTAAGAGGACCTCAAGGAACGTTATATGGTTCAAATGCTATTGGTGGAACTATTAGATATATTACAAATAAACCAGATTCAAGTGCATCTTATGGAAAGATAAGAGTTGGATATGGTAACAAAGTAAAAGCTGATGACCCTGAAACAAGTATTGAAATGATGTATAACCTTCCTCTTTCTGATAGTTTAGCTGTTAGAGCTGTATATTCTCAGTTAGTTTCACCTGGAATATATAAAAATATTCAAACTGGTAATACAGTAGGTGAAGAGGATGACTCACAGCTTATGGTGACATTAGCTTTTGATGATGGTGGTAAGCTTACTGGAAGTTTAAGATATATGAATGTTAATAATAAAGCATACGGTATATTAGAGCCTGGTCAGAGCAAGCCTGGAAGTGCTGATGTTTATGTTGCAGACTGTCCACAGGCTTCAAGTTGGTGGTATAACTGGGATGGAGATCCTACTTGCGCACGTTTAAGTGCTATTTCTAATTTTGCAGCCACAGAGGCTGATTATCCTAATGGCAGCTCTGTTCTTACTAATTATGATCCAAGATTTGCACATGCATTGGCTGTGGATGAGAATGAGGATATTACTAAAGAAGTATTTATTGCAAATATTAAATATGATTTTGGTGTTTTTGATGCAAATTTGATTATTTCTGATAAGACAACTAGTGAAGACGCTGTGACAGATTGGGCTAGAATTGATATGGATGATTATGTTCCGGCACCACTGATTGTAGATGGCGATGAATATTACCAAGAAACAACAGAGCTAAGATTGGTATCTAAGCCTGGGAAGTTTGAGTGGACGGTTGGATATTATAATTACAAGTTTAATGAAGAGCCAAACTCAATCTCACAAACTCAATATGCAATTGATGAGTATTGGTTAGATTATGTTACTTCAATAGCTGCAGGTGTTGATCCAGCTGTATATGATGCTACTGCTTATTGTCCTCCATTTTGTGAGGGGCATTTAGGTTACCCGTATCTATATTATGCTTCATATACAGAATATAACGAGCAAGAAGAAACATCTTTATATGGGCAGTTTGACTATAACGTAAATGAAAAATTAACTCTTACATTTGGTATAAGAGATTATGAAATTAAAGATAAATCTAAATCATATCAATATGGTATTTTCTATATGGGTAGTAGTGGATGCGATGGAAATGATCCTGCAGGAACAGATTGTTCAGAGTTATCTGGAAAAGAAGCAGATACAAGAATGAAATATGCAGCTAGCTATAAAATTAATGATGATTTAACTTTATATGCTACAAAAGCGGCAGGGTACAGACCTGGAGGCAACCAAGCTCCTCTTCCTCCTTTTTGTAGTAGTGATGAAACTGCACAGGAAACATGGGGGCCAAGATTTAATTCAGATGAAGCTGAGACAACAGAATTTGGTGTTAAATCGAGAGGTCAAAATTATACAGCGAATGTAACATATTTCGATGTAGCTTGGGATGGCATTATTATTTCTGTAACCCCTGGTTGCGGTTGGTCATATAACTTTAATGGCGGTAAAGCTGAAACTTCTGGTTGGGAAGTTGATTTTACTTATGCATTAAATGATGAAATTTCTCTTGATTTTGCTGGAAGCTCTATGACAGCAGAAACATCAATAGACATAGCTTCTTTGGGTGCTGCAGCTGGCGATAGATTGCCAAATACTGTTGAAACTCAATGGAATTTAGGACTTGTTTATGACACTACAATTATGTCATATCCATCATATGCGAGACTTGATATGAATTATTATGGCGATAGTTTTAATACTTTTGCAGAAAATCCAAATACAAGCTCTCCTGACTATACTAAGATTAATTTTAATTTAGGGTTAGACATAAACGAAAATTCAAAATTACAATTATCAATAGATAATTTAACCGATAAAAGAACTGAAGCATATATTTATGCTGTAGATGACACATCTTGGAGACCAAGAAACTGGATGCAGTGGATTCCTCCAAGAACTGTATCAGTAAAGTATAGCTATAGCTTTTAACTGATAAACCCCTTACAACAACTATGTTGCTAAGGGGTTTTAGTTTAAGATATATATTGCAAAAATAAACATAATTTTCCAACACATATATGTCAAAAGGATTTATCTTATCTGATGAAGTTCTCAATCATGAGATAAATGATCCTGCATATAAAGAAAAATATAACTTTAATCCTTCTGATCAACTAAACAATTTAGATTTATTTACAAAAGGTCAACCCTTTAGTCTTTATAAAGATCTCAGAGAAAACGCTCCTGTTTTTTATCATGAGCCCATGCCTTCAGACCCAGAGCCAGGGTACTGGGTTCTAACAAAATATGAAGATATAAAATATGTTTCAATGAATCCAAAAATATTTTCATCTCAATATGCAACTGGAAATTTATTAACACTCGGGACAGAAGAAAATAGACACCCTAAATTATTTAAATCAACTATAGACCATATGCTTAATCTCGATGGTGAAATGCATCTTGGCTTAAGAAAAGAACATATGCCTTTCTTTAAACCTGATTATATTAATGTCCTTCGAAAAAAAGTGTCATCAAAAGTTGGTTTATTATTAGATAATATCGCACCTTTAGGAGAATGTAATTTAGTAAGTGAAGTCTCACAACAATTACCAATATTTACACTTTCAGAAATTTTAGGAATACCTGAAGAAGATAGACAAAAATTAGTATCTTGGATGGAATTTTTAGAATTAGCTCAGTATTTCACTTACGAAATGATAAAAGAACAGAACGAGGGCAAGACAGAATCAACCCCTGATCCAGCAATGATAGATATGTTTAATGCAATGGTTGATGAAATGTTTGATTATGGAAGATTTATTCTAAATAGCAAAAGAGAAAATCCATCAGAAGATTTATTAAGTGCAATAGCAAATGCTGAAATAGAAGGTGAGAAGTTATCACAAGAATTTTTAGATGGATCTTGGTTGCTAATTATTTTTGCTGGAAATGATACGACAAGGAATACTTTGAGCGGCGGCATTAAACTTTTATACGATAATCAAAAACAAAAAGAACTATTAATAGATGATTTAGAGCTTCTTCCTAATTTTGTAAATGAAACAGTTAGATGTGTTTCACCGGTAATTCATATGAGAAGAACAACTCTTGAAGAAACAGAAATAAATGGACAAAAAATTGGACCCCATGAAAAAATAGCACTTTGGTATGGTGCAGCAAATAGAGATCCAGAAATTTTTGAAAATCCAGATGATTTTAATATTTTAAGAGAGAATGCAGATAAACATCTTGCATTTGGCTTTGGAAGGCATTCATGTATAGGTAAGCCAGTTGCATTAATGCAATTACAAGAATTTTATTCACAATTTTTAACCAGATTCCCTGATTTTGAGATGAATGGTAAATGGAAAGTTGCTCCAAACAACTTTGTTCATGCTATACAAGAGATGCCAATTAAATTTTCTCCAAAATGAGAATCCCATATAGATTTAAAGTTATTTTTTTATCATTCGTTGCTGTATTTATTTGCTATATAGATAGAGTAAATATTTCTGTAGCAATCATACCCATGCAAGAACAATTTGGGTGGTCTGAATTACAAGTAGGAATAGTTTTAGGAACTTTCTATGTTGGATATATGATTAGCATGACTTTAGGTGGTTATCTAGCAGATAAATATGGAGGCAAGAAAGTTCTTGGCTATGCATTAATAATTTGGTCATTATTTACAATTATCACTCCATTTTTTGCATACAGTGGATTATGGTGGCTTATTTTTATAAGAATCCTATTAGGTCTAGGAGAAGGAGTAACATTTCCTGCTTGGCATTCTATTTATGCAAGATGGATTCCATTTAATGAAAGAACAAGAGCAGTAGGTTTTACCAATAGCGGAATAGCAGCAGGTACAGTATTTGGGTATGTTGTAGCAGCTATCATAATAGCAAACTATTCTTGGGAGTGGGTTTTTTATTCTTTTGGGCTAATGGGTATATTTTGGTACTTCTTTTGGCAGAGAATTGTTACATCTTATCCAGAGGATAATAAAAATCTATCAAATAATGAATTGCAATTAATAAAAGCTGAAGCACCTTCAAATTCAACACCTCCGTCAATACCATTTCTAAAATTAATTAAAAATTGGCCTTTCTTAGCAATAGCAGTTGCAACTTTTTGTAATAATTGGGCTTTATTCACATTTATTTCTTATTTGCCAAAATTTATCAATGCTCCAATTGCTGATGGTGGAATGGGTATTGATTTAGGATCTAGTGCATTTATTTATTCATTATTAATGCCAAGTCTTGTTGCGATGTTTTCACTTATTTTAGGTGGTTATATATCAGATAGTTTTATAAAAAAAGGATATAAGGTAATTAATGTTAGAAAAACTGTTAATTCAATTGGATTTTTTGGATCAGCTATTTTCTTATATTTAATTTCTCTGCAAGATACTTTATTCAATGCAATTTTTTTATTATGCCTAATTCAACTTTGTACAGGTATTTGCGCAGGAGGATTTGGAGTAAATCATGCTGATTTAGGTCCAAAATATACAGGAACTTTAGTTGGTATTTCTGGAAGCATAGGTATGATAGCAGCGATTTTCAGCCCAATGGTTGCAGGCTTGGTTCTTGAAGTTACTAGATCCTGGGATGTTATATTTTATATTTGTTCTGGTATTTTAGTATTTGGCGGCCTTTTTTATCTTAAATTTGGAAGCGCTGACAGACAATTTAGTTAATCGATTTCATCTCCTGAAAGAAGTTAAAAATCTCTTGGCTGGATCTATCTCTTGCCGTTCTCCATTCTGTTGTATTTGAATTATTTAAAAGGTTTTTATTTTTATCAAACACTAAAACTCTTGGAATTCCCTCGGCTGAAGGTATTCCATATTCTTCCATTAATTCCATATTAATTTCATATCTTTTAACGTCTATATATAAAATTTGAAAGTTTTTGTCTATGTATGATTTAATTTTAGGTATATTCATGGTACCTGAAAAAATTCTACAATCTGGACACCAATTAGCGCCAAATATTAGTATTGGTTGTTTATCAGACTGAATTGTTGTATTTATGAATTTATTTAAATCATTAATAGAATAAACTTTTCCATCATACGGCAAAGGAAGAGGTGTGGTTAATATATCACTATCATCAAGCATTATTTCTCCGTTTAATGTTAGACAAAATAAAAAAATGTATGAAATCGTATAATATTTTATTAAACTTTTGTACATATTAGATAAATAGATAATATTACTATATTGTAATAAAAAAATTGGAGTATATAAGATGATTTGGGTAATAAGACTATATTTACTAATAATGGCATTTATATATGCTTTGATTGGAGTATGGGCATTACTTGACCCATTATTGGGAGCGCTTGATCAAGGTTATCCTTCATTTTTGAATGCAGTTGGTTTATCCATAACATCTCCGTTAGGTTACTCAGAAATTGCTGGTATATATGGAGGCTTGAATCTATGTATTGGTATTTTATGTTTAATTGGAATCTTTAAAAGAGATTTAGGAATTTTTGCAATTAAATTTATTACATTTCTAGTTGGCTCTATTGCTCTAGGAAGAATACTCTTTTCTTTACTGCCAACAACACCTAGTTTCTTTAATTCATATTTTGTATTTGAAGTTTCGGCTTTGGTAATTGGTATATTTTTAATATATATGAGTAAGAAATTAAATTAATTTACTTAAAATTAATAAATATCCAAAATAACTACCAACAAGTAATAAGCCCATCAAACGGATCATCAAAAGATTTATATATTTTGATGAATATAAATTAACAAATAAAATAAAGATAATTGTGACAACAATCATAATTAGATAATCTCGTTCAAGCAAAACTGATTCAAGTTGTACACTAGAAAATAAACCAATAATTGGAACTACCAGCGTAATATTTAAAATATTTGAACCGATTACATTCCCAACAACCATATCTGTCTTCTTCTTTAATAAAGCGCTAATTGTTGCAGCTAATTCTGGCAAGCTTGTGCCAATTGCAATTATGGTTAAACCAATAACTAAGTTAGAGATATTTAGTAATATTGTAATTTTCTCTGCATATATAACTGCGTAATTAGAACCAAAAATGAGCGCTAAAAATCCCCCAATAAGAAAAATGTTTGCATTAGAATTATTTGGCATTGTTACATCATCTGAATTGCTAAGATTTCCCAAAGCTCTATATTTAAATATCACATATAAAAAATATAAAAATACGATTAATAACAATACGCTCTCAGTTGGCGATATTATTAAATCTTGCAAACAAAGACCAAGTACTAGCGCAGATATTAAAAAGGGTAAAAATTGAATAAAAGGAGTACTTTTTGGCTTAAAAGATATTCCAATACAAGAAACTCCAAATATCAAAGCAATATTAGAAATATTTGATCCAACCACAGTCCCCATTGCGATACCTTCACTTTGATTTAAAACAGACGAAATTCCAACAAAAATTTCTGGTGCAGATGTTCCAAGAGCTACCACGGTTAAACCAATGGTTAATTCATTTACTCCAAATTTTTTTGCTAACACAGAAGAACTGTCTACAAATTTATCAGCACCCCATATCAAGATAGCTAAAGAAAATCCCAAACCTATGAAATTTATAAGAAGATCCATTAAACAATTTTACATTAGTTATTTGTTAAATAGATTATGTTTCAACAATTTAAAATAATATAATTGATAATTAATTTTAAAGAAGAGGCAGATAATGAAAATAGATAACTTGTTCAATATTCAAGATAAAGTAGCCGTTGTTACAGGTGGCTCAAGGGGAATTGGTGAGATGATTACGGCAGGCTTTTTAGCGAATGGTGCTAAAGTCTACATTTCTGCAAGAAAAGCACCCGCCTTAGTTGACAAAGCAAAAGAGCTTTCAGATAAATATAACCAAGAATGCATTCCTATACCTTGTGATTTAAGTTCTATGAATGGGATAGAAGAATTCACTAATGAAATTCAAAATAAAGAAAAAGGAATAGATTTTTTAATTAATAATGCTGGAGCAGCTTGGGGAGAGCCATTGGAAAGTTTTTCTGAAGGTGGTTGGGATAAAGTAATGGATTTAAATGTTAAATCTTTATTCTTTTTGACTCAAAAATTTAAAAATCTACTTTTAAATAACGCTTCAGTAGAAGATCCATCAAGAGTTATCAATATTGGCTCAATTGATGGGTTAAATGTCCCATCAATGGAGACATATTCATATGGCGCTTCAAAAGCAGCTGTTCATCACTTAACTAGGGTTTTGGCAGCAAAATTGGTAAAAGAAAATATATTGGTTAATGCAATTGCTCCTGGCCCATATCCAAGTGCTATGTTAGGCTCAGCTTTAAATCATGACTATTCTGAAGTTGCAAAAAGAAATCCAAGGAAAAGGGTAGGCACGCCAGAGGATATGGCAGGATTAGCTATATTTTTATGTTCTAGAGCTGGAGCTTATACAGTTGGAGAAACAATTACCTCAGACGGTGGTATTGTTAAGACTTCTACTCATAACTTTAGTTAGTTATTATTTTTGAGCTTCTTTAAAGGCGCTTGTAATTAAATCTTTCATCCAGATATGACCACCATCACCTTCATCACTTTTATGCCATATTAAGAAATACTCCATTGATGGTATTTCAATTGGAATTTCAACAAAAGATAGATTATTCCTTTTTGCAAAACTTCTAGTTGCCATTAATATTAAATCCGTTGACTTTATAATTGGAGGCGCAATTAGGAAATGTTGACATCTAAGAGCAACATTCCTTTTTAGACCTACTTTTTCAAGCTCCATGTCTATCAGATGTACTCCCATTTTTCTTCGAGAAACATGCAAGTGCTTTTCATTGATAATATCTTCGATTGTTATATTTTTTATTTTTGAAATATTATGACCATCTCTATGAATTGCTACAAAATCATCCTCAAAAACTTTTAATGAATTTATTTCATTTGAATTCGGTATTACTGGGTCCACAACAAAATCAAGATTATTTGTTGAAAGAGCGTGAACCTGATCAGCTCTTTTATATGCATAACTACCTAAAGAAATATTAGGTGCGTTTTTATAGATCTTTTTCATTATAAAAGGAAGGACTCTGCTCTCAGATATATCGCCTAATGACAATTTAAAATTTCTTTTTGATGATCCAGGATCAAAGGCATCGGGCTCATTTACACTTTGTTGAATCAAGGTAAGTGCATTTTGTATATCTGCAATCATATTTTCTGTTTTTTGAGTAGGCACCATCCCGGAACCTGTCCTAACAAATAAATCATCATTAAATTTATCTCTT
>CACDCN010000009.1 GCA_902551185.1 uncultured SAR86 cluster bacterium
TTTCTTTAATAGGGCAGTCTTCAAATTTTATAAGTCCATACTCTGCAGCACTTCCTATTAAAAGAATTCTTGATTTTGGGGAGAATTGCATTACAGCATCTAAAATATTTTTAGTTGTAATTACATTGGAATTATAATCTTCTTCAAAATTTTGAGTAAAAGACCCTGCTAGATGATATATAGTTTTAGGTTGGTATTGTTTAATGAGATTGTTTGCGGCGGTTTTATTCAGTAAATCACAATCTACTAAATAATTATTGTCATTATCTATATTAGTTTTATTTTTTTTAGATCTGCTTACACAGATAACTTCATCTGATATAGATTGTGTCAAATATCTTCCGCTGAACCCAAATGCTCCGGTTATAATTGAATTCATAATTTTTTAATTGAGATCATAAAATTCCTTTCCAGTTGAATTGGGGATATTATAATTGGCCAAAATTGATGCGATATTTTTTGCTGTATCATGCTTTTCATATGGATTTTGCATATTAGCTAGCGATTTTATAAATGTAGATGAGAATGCTTTTTTCAAACCTTCTTTAATAGCATTAATACTCTGATCAACACATATTACATTGTCCGCTATTATTCTACCTTTCTCTCTTTCGCCGATATTAATGGTGGGCACTTTAAAGCTTGGCGTTTCAATGATCCCACTTGAAGAATTACCAACAACTACATCAATATAATTCAGTGCACTGATATAATTAAGCTGTCCCATTGAAGTAAATACTACAGATTTGTCTTCATTGCTTGATACATAATCATCTATCATTTGATTTATTACTCTTCCATCAGTATCTGCCAATGTCTTTGTAAATATTATTTTTAAATCCTTTATAGAATCTATTGCATCAAGTAGCTGTTGAAAATGTTTTCCAGAGGTTTCTTTTTGTAAAGTAACTGGATGAAATGTAACTAGAGCTGTCTTTCCCTTAAATGAAAAATTTATTTCTTGCTCAAGTTTAGCTTTAGGCAATATTTTAATTTTTTTTAATGCGTCAACGTTCAACGCGCCAACATTAAAAACATTTTCTGGATATTCTCCTAACTGTATCACTCTGTCTCGATACTCTTCAGTAGCTGTAAAATGCAGTCTACTCATTTTAGTTATACAATGACGAAATTGATCGTCAATAGCACCTAAAGTTTTTTCACCGCCTTGAATATGAGCAACTGGAATACGGCAAACCCATGCGGTTGTTACAATTGACATATTTTCATAACGATCACCAAGAGTTACTAATATATCTGGATTTAGACGCATTAATGCTTCTGAAAAACCAATCATACCAATAGCCATAGATTTACTTATAGCAACTGGAGTATCAGAACTTAACACCATTTCAACTTTTTCATTACATATAAAGCCATCTTTTTCAATTTCTCTATACGTCAATCCAAATTCAGAAGAGAGATGCATGCCAGAGACCAAAATTTGTAGCTCAATATTTTTATTATTTTTCAATTCAATGAGCAGAGGTCGGAGCAAGCCATACTCAGCCCTTCCTCCGGTAAAAACACATATTTTTTTCATATTATTTATCCTTTTAACTCCATCATAAAATTTGCAATTTGAAAATCAAACTCATCATTGATATCAAATGCCTCATTTTGATTAATTAATAAAGCTGCCGGAGCATCGCCAATAACTAGATTATTTTCAATTAATTTTTTGTATGATGTTCCATATATGGTACTAGATTCCTGATATAGTCCTTCTCTATCTTGTCTTCTTCTTGGTTGATTTGGAAACACATGACTAAAGTTGTTATCATTTACCCTAGCCAATATGCTCTTAAACTCTGTTACTGCTATAACAGAATCAAAACTGTCATCCATGAGTAAATTAATCGTTTGTTGAATGGTGTTTATTGATCTAAAAGGTGATGTAGGTTCTAGAGTCAAAACATAATCTGGTTCAATATTTTGATTTTTACTTAGAAACTCGCAAGCATGAATTAATGCACTTTCAGTAGAAGAAGTATCTGTAGATAATTCATCAGGACGCATACATACATCAATCTCATTATATCTTGAAGCTATTGTTGCAGTCTCTTCATCGTCAGTTGATACAACGATATTATCGATTAAGTTAGATTTAATTGCAGTTTCAATCGTATAACAAATTAAAGGCTTTCCACAAAGCTTTTTAATATTCTTTTTTGGGACGCCTTTAGAGCCACCTCTAGCAGGGATAATACCAACAATTACTAAATCTTTATCTTTCATCTAAAACTCTGGGTTACTATAGTCAGCTTGAGCACGCTCAAAGTCCCCCATTCTTCCAATATCAAGCCAATATTCATATATTGGAAACTTCATTATTTTTTTTCCTTTATTGATTTGCTGCATAAGCAAAGTTGGAAGATTTATATGTGTATTATGTTCAACTTTATCAATAATTGAGTTATTAATTACATATACTCCAGCATTAATAAAAAACCTATTAATAGGTTTTTCAGTCATACCAGAAATATCATAACCGTCTCCATCAATCACACCAAATGGCACCTGATATTCGTATTCTCTTACACACATTGTGGCATCAAGTTCTTGCTTATTATGAAAATCTAATACTTTTGTAAAGTCAATTTTTGTAAGAATATCTCCATTAATTACAATTAGTGGTTTTTTTGCAATGTTTTTAGGCAATAATCCTAGCGCCCCTCCAGTACCTAAAGGCACTTCTTCATGAATATATGTAATATTAATTCCTTTATTTGACCCATCACCAAAGAAGTTTTCTATCTTTTCAGGAGAATAATGTGTTGATATAAAAAAATTATTAAACCCTTGATCGGAAAACATATCTATCTGCCATTCTAATATTGGTTTATTTCCAACATGTAGCATTGGTTTTGGACAATTATCAGTTAACGGTTTTAATCTTGTACCAAAACCACCAGCCATAATTAATATAGGATTATCATGCAAAGAAATTGAAGAAGCATCTTTAGCAGTGAATAATCCAATAACAGAGTCATTATCCGTTATTATAATGACCTCGATTCCATATAACTTCATTTGCTTATCAACTATATGTCTTGGCGTATCAATTGAAACAGTCACTGGAGTTTTATTCATAATGTTTATGACTGAGTTTTCTGGACTCTCTTTTGATAATAACCCCCTCCTAATATCTCCGTCAGTTACTGTCCCTAACAATTTTTTATTGGCATCTAAAACAATTGCTATCTTCAACTTAGGTTGAGAATTAATTGCTATTAAAGCATCTTCTATGCTTTCATTGTCTTGAATATAAATTGATTGAGGTGCTTCTTGCATCAGGTGTTTTGCCTATAAAACTTAAGGAAATTACATTTTTTCATTAAGGTACTTTCTTTTGTCTTCATAATCAAAATTTGGCAACATCTTGAAAAATTCTTTTACGATAAGTTTCTTATCCCAATTATTGCTTTTCTTGATTTGATTAATTGCATACTTAAAATCATTTAAATTGGATTCATTATATTCTAGTTTATTTTTAATGACTCCTAAATTAAAAAACCTATTCATATCTAGTTTCTCTTTGTCAGTATAAAACTCTTCAAAATCTTTTTCTCCAGTTGTATCACTCTCAGTAAATAAGCATGGCCATTTACCCTCATTTGGAAGAGTTTTAACTAAATTTCTTGCTTCTTCCTCAGAAGAACATATTTGAGCATCATATCCCCTATATTTTAGATATTTAACAACTATATCGGAAAAAGAAATGAGATGAAGTGATTCGCTGAGTTTGGGAAAAAATACATCTCTATTTTCTCCAAAAATACAACTCATTAAACAAAGCTCTCCACTCTCTTTGGAAGTTACAAAGTAGCGCTTAATATCATTTGGTGCAGCTATTGGCTGTCTCTTGTAAATTCGTTGATTAAAACCATGTAACAATGATCCATCACTAAATGCCACATTAGCAAATCTTGAAGTTGATATATCAATATCTTTTGATCTTCGCATCAAAAACATTTCCATTATTCGTTTACTAGCCCCCATAAGATTGACAGGATTAGCTGCCTTATCAGTACTTACACAGAAGTATTTTTTTGTTGAATTTTTAATGGATTGCATAATTGTTTTATCGGTATTAAAAATATTAATGTCTATCATTCTCATTAAAGTATAGGGATCCTCCTCACTTCGAACGTGTTTTAATGCAGATAAATTTAATACATAATCATAGTGACCATCTGATTCAATAAATGCATCATATTCAACTGAACCAATATCTAGTGCAAAAGTATTAAAGTCACCATCAATGTAACCATATGAACTTCTGATATCTCTAACAAGTTCAGTTAAATTATTTTCATTAATATCGACGACGTGAATTTTTTTTGGATTGCGCTTAAAAATTTCTTTAACTACTGCTTGTCCAATTGATCCAGCTCCACCGATAACAAGAAAAGAAGATAAAGAAACTATTTTTTTAAGCTCTTTATCATGTTTATTTATATCTGCTTCAAAAAGTTCATTTGTTCGTCCAATTAAATTTAATACTTCTTTTTCATTCATACTGGTTCAATATCCTCATGCATGAATTGCCATATTTTTAAAATGTTCATTTTTTTCAATTAATTCTTGATAAGTCCCATGATCAGCTACTCTTCCCTTGTCTATAAAAAAAATCTTGTCGCATTTTTTTACTGTTTTGAGACGGTGGGCAATTAAAATGATAGATTTTTTACCACTGAACTCATGAATAGCTTCCATAATCATTTTTTCAGTAATGCCATCTAAAGAACTAGTTGCCTCGTCAAATACCAACACTTCGGCTTTGTGATACAAAGCTCTTGCAATACCTATTCTTTGACGTTGTCCACCTGAAAGTTGTACTCCGCGTTCACCAACTTTAGTGTAAATACCTTGATCAAGGCTCTCTATAAGCTCGCTAAGGTGAGCAAGTTTTAATACTTTAAGTACTTGATTAAAATCAATTTGATCTTCTGGGATACCAAATGCAACATTCTCAGCAATAGTTCCTTCTGATAAAAAAATACTTTGCGCCACAAAACCGATTGTATTTTGCCATGCTCTTCTATTCTGATCATTTATTGTCTTCTCATCAATTTTCATTTGACCTTGTTGTGGCTCAATTAGACATAACAAAATATCTATTAGTGTTGATTTGCCAGAACCAGAGGGACCAACAATACCAATTACGCTATTTGCAGGTATTTGCATATTTAATTTATCAAGAGCAGGTTCTTCTTTTTGAGGATAAGTAAAAGTGATATTTTGTAGTGAAATTTGTTGTTTTGGATTAAGATAACTTCGATCAACTTCTTGTATTTTCAAGTCATGATGCAATGAGCTATAAAGATCTTGTTGTATTGATTCAAAGGCTGGGATATTAGCTCTTATTATCGCAAGACTAGAATAAATTTGTTGAAAAGCTGGTAATAATTTTATTATACCAATCGCATAAACAGAAAGTATTGGAAGAATCATGCCAAGATTACCATTATGACTAGAAATTAAGTATAGAACTAGGATTATCATTGAGCCAAAAGCAAGCAACTCAACGAAATAACGAGGTGCTTGCGCTAATGCGGCGTTTGTCCCTTGACTATAGGCAAGCGTTCTACCTGTTTTGTTAAAACGATTAATAAAATCATTACCTCTTCCCATTAATAATAAATCTTTAATTCCACCAAAGCCTTCATTCATAAGACGAAAGCGTTCCTCGTTTACTTCTGATATAGCAATACCATTTTTATTCAACCGATTCCTGACGCCTTTGAAGAGAAAGAAATATGAAATTGCAAAAAGAGAAAGCCCAATTAATGCCACTATTGGATCATATAAAAAGATGCTTACACTCATTAGTAAAGACAGTACAACTTTTGAATTCATTTGCATTAGCGGTACTAAAACAGCTCCTGTTACTCTCATGGTCTCGGTTGCAATTTTTTTCGTTAACTGGGCACTACTACCAGATGCATGGAATAACCAACCCTGCTGCAAATAATGTGTATATAGTCTATCAGCGATTTCTGTTCCAATTTTATTAGCAAACATCGATAATCCCCAGATCGTAAAAATTGAAATTATCATAGATATAAATAACATCGCTAGCACACAGAGACCGATCAGAAAAACAAATTGTGATTCTGATGACACTCCACTTTGCTTATAAATTTGTCCAATAAATGTATCTTGTTCTAACTGACTCATATCTCCAACTAAAGCCATAAAAGGAATAATTGAAGCTACGCCTAGAATCTCAACAATTGACATCAAAATAACTAAAAACTGAAGTGCATAAAAACGCTTACGCTGATTTGGAGAAAGTAGATTAAAAAGTTTTTTTATTAGCTCAAACATAATAATTTTGATCAATATTTAAGTTTTGATTCTTCTGACAATCAATAAATCTTATTGAACAAATTTTTTTAATAAAACATAATTCATAGTTATTAACTATTTCTATTAATAAAAAATTCACGAGAGATAATAATTAAAATTCCTAAAAATGCCCCAAGAACTGCTCCTAAAATAAGAATTGATCGTCTATTAGGCTCAATTTTTTCTTCCATTACCATAGGAGGATCTAAATATGAAAAAACATAAAAATCATTTGCTTCTATTAAAGTTAGTTGTTGCATTTTATTTTGAAGTAATTGGGCAATAACTTGTTTTATTTCAGTATAGCTTGTTTGGGTCATCTGAAAATTTAAGAAATCCATTGCAGCTTGTGCTTCTTTTTTATCATTTATTCTAAAGAAATCATTAAGTTGGTTGACAATCAAATTTGTCCACTCTTGTGCTATGTAAGGTGATTGATGTTTTATAGAAATGGTGACAAAGCCCGTATCATAGTCCTGAGAAAATTCTAAAATTCTCTTGAAATCTTTATAGCTTTTTTGAGGACTTGGTATTTTAGTCCAAGTCTTAGTTTCATTATCAAATAAATCTGCGTCATAAGTTATGGTGTTGCTTTTCGCATCCCATGATTTCATTGCCATGAGGTCAGGAAGAAAGATATTAGGTAAAATATTGTCTTTATAGAAACTAAGAGTTGTTAATTTTTTTAATGCCTTAGTTGAGTTTCCTGCAGACTGAGACTGAACATTAATTCCAGCAAGACTAGCCAATCCTCCAATATTGTTCATCGCTTGATTCGAACTAGTCTCATTACCAACCGGACTTAGAAGCGCTTCAGATTTATACACATTTGGTAAGGTAAAGCTATATATAAGTGCTGTTATTGATAAAACTAAAGTTAAAACAATAACTATCAATTTATCTTCCCAGAGAAGTTTAAAAAGCTTTCTAAGATCTATTTCATCTTCATTGCTATAGGGTTTTGTATCTTGGTTATTTTTCATGAGGACAATTATACATTAGATTAATCTTTATAAATTTTTTGAACTAATATTAATTTCATCATGTATGCCATGCGAATTAATTTGTTTATATTAGAGACTAAAAAAAATATTGGATTTGCTATGTATCCTGGTAACCTTAATAGTAATTTAAAAAAAGAAGAGGTCTTCGAACCTGAATTTTCATTTTTATTTCTTGAATCTAGGTATGCAGTCATTGTTTCATTTTTTAAAGCTGTTTTTTTTGGCAGAATAACAAGCTGATCAGATCTCATGATACTTTTATAAAAGAAATCAATGTAATTGAATTTTCCTATTAAAAAAGAAACAGGACTAATTTCAGACTTCAGTTTGTTAAGAAGATTTTCGCGGTAATAAAATTGTCTAGCTCTTGCCTTAGGACCATAAACTGATGGGTTTAAGTCCATATATTTGTCATCAATCGAATTTTTAGAAGAATTTTTTAATTTATGTGAATAGCCATCGCCTCCAAATTTAAGATCTGCTCCCTTCTCAACAAATCTTTCATGAAAAAATCTTAGTTTTCCATTTCGAAGCATATGAAGTGTTATATCAAGGTGGCTATATGCATTAGCTTCACTTGGATTAGTAAGAGTGTTTATATCTATAGCCTTCAAAGATTCAACACGATAAATTAAGCCTGTCATGTAAGTCGGTAATGGGCTTAGCGCAACATAGTTATGTATGTTGCATTCCATTATTCTTAAGCTAGGCTTCCAGTAATAATCATTTGTAATTTGATCAAATATTGAACATGCAATAACTTGAGTATTTTTATCTATATTCTCAAGAAAATTTAATATATTTTCATAATTCATATTATTGACTCTATCCTCATCAGACAAAAGCATGCAAAACTTTGCATTTGTTTCATTAAAAAGTTTTATGCTATTTGCTTGAGGCCCTCTATTGGATTCAAAACAGTCATACTTAACTCTGGAATCAAAATCTCGAAATTTTTCTAAATTTGGTTCGTAACCATTAGAGTTACATCTAACGGTCAATCTTTGATCGTTGCAATCTATAACACTTTCAATTGCAGCCTCAGCGCTTTCATTCCTATTAAAAGTAGGTACTAGAATCTCTAAAAGCGGCTTCATATTTTTAAATTATGCAGATGGATAAAGACATTGAGAAATAATTATATTATATATGTTATAGAAAAATTATATTTATACTAATTGAATAGTTGAGATAAAGAATCATATATAATAAAGCATATAAAAGATTTAAAGCATTGGGTTAAATTGTCTAAAGCTTATATTAAGTTGTTTTTGATAATTAAAAAGTAGTTAAAAAATTTTGCAAAACTTCTATAAAAATAAAAAGATACTTATTACTGGATCATCTGGGTTCGTAGGCTCATGGCTTTCAACAGCACTTTACGAAATGGGTGCTTCCTTGTATGGCATTAGTCTAAAACCAAATACTTCACCAAGCTTATTTAAGTTATTGAATCTTGAAAATAAAATAAATCAAAAATATATTGATATCTGCGAATTTAATAAATTAGATTCTGCTATAAAAGAAATTTGTCCAGACATCGTATTTCATTTAGCTGCACAACCATTAGTTAGAGAGAGTTATGAAAGAACTATCGAGACTTTCAATACAAATGTTATTGGTACCTTGAACGTCCTTGAGAGTTGTAAAAATTTAGGTACAAATATAAATTTTATTTGTATTACAACAGACAAATGTTATGAAAATAATGAATTTGGAGAAAGGTTTGTTGAATCAGATCCTATGGGAGGAAAGGATCCCTATAGTGCATCAAAAGCATGTACTGAAATTTTAACAAAATCACATGCCCTATCTTTTAATAGTCTTAAGTTGTGTACTGCCAGAGCTGGAAATATTATTGGTGGTGGTGATTGGGCAAAGGATAGAATTGTAACTGATATTGTTGAATCTATAGAACATAAAAGAGATATCGTTCTAAGAAGTCCAAATGCAATTAGGCCATGGCAACATGTGATTGATGTTGTAAATGGCTATTTAAAATTAGCAATTTATAACTCAGATAAAAAAGATATATTTGATTCATTTAATTTTGGCCCCCAAGAGGAAAATGAAATTGATGTAGAAACACTAACAAATAAATTTATATCAAATTGGAATTCTTGTGACTCAAATATAGTCATTGATAATAATGAGAATTTACCTGAATCGAAAATATTGAGATTAGATTCATCTAAAGCTAATCATATTCTAGATTGGGAACCTTTGATGGATATTGATACCACCATTAAAGAAACTGCTGTTTGGTATGAAAATTTCTTTTTAAATAAAGATATTTATAAGTTTACAATCGAACAAATAAATAAGTATTTATAACATCTCTCTTATATCGGTTAGGTGCAAGTCTGCATCTTCTACATATTGACCGTATCCCCATCCTGCAAAGATGAATTTAATGTTATTTTTTTTAGAAGCAATAAAATCTCCCATGGTATCTCCAATATATGCAGTGTTTTTAGGATTAATTTTATAATCTTTAATTGTTTTTGAAATCAATGTACTTTTATCTTTTTTTGACTGATCATTTGGATCTACAGAAAAATAGTTATCAAAAAGCTCAATAATTTTTGAATTTTTTAACATTTTCTCAGTTGGAGCAATTCTTTTATTAGTAATAAGCATTAAATTTTTTTTCTTTTCTAAAATCTTTAATGTTTCTTGAGCTCCTTTGTATAGTTTTGTTTTATAGCAATACTCAGAATCATATAACTCTATAAAACTTTCAATTATTCTATCTATTTTAACTGTATCTTTTTTTTGAACTAAATTTTTGAGTGTTTCTTTAAGAGGTGGGCCAATTATTGATTTATTAAGATTTTCTTTGATGTCAATATTGTTAAGCTGAAGAGCTTTTTTAAAGCAAAGTAAAATTTCAGGTGCAGAGTCAAAAAGTGTTCCATCTAAATCAAAAATTAGATTATCCTCAGCGATGTGCATTTATAAAGTTATCATGTGTATTGTTCTACGAAAAGATCAATGCTTTGATATAGATGATTAATCATTTCGTCGTCAAGTCCATGATGACAAGCTAATAGAATTCCTTGTTTCATTACCCTATCAGCATTTACAAAATCATCAGCTTTACCAACATATTTTACATTTTTCATCATTGGTTGACGAAGAACATTCCCGGTGAAGACTACTCTAGTTTGAATATTTCTTTTTTCAAGGAAAATCTGCATATCAGTTCTATTGAAAGGGGCATCTTTTTTTACAATCATAGGAAATGCAAGCCAACATGTGTATGCTTTCGGATTTTGCTTTGGAAGAGAAAAATACTGAGGATATTTTGATAAAAAATTTAAATGTGAATCAAAATGTTTATTTCTTAACTCCATGTTTTTATCAAGCTTATTAAATTGAACCAATGCAAAAGCAGCGCTTATCTCAGATGGTTCAAGCTGATATCCAAGCTCTTCAAAAACAAATTTTGCATCATACTGAATTCCCTCTAATTGAACATTAAATCTATTTTCAATAGCTTCACTTTCAACAAACAACGAAGAACTTCTTCCCCATGATCTTAATAGACTACATTTATCTGCTATGGATTTATCTGAGGTAACTATCATTCCTCCATTTCCGGCTCCATTAATAATATGAGAGCCATAAAAGCTTGTAATCGCAATATCGGCAAAACTCCCAGTAGAAATTCCATCATATGTGGCGCCAATAGTATCTGCTGAATCTACAAGTATTTTTAAATTATATTTATCAGCAATCTCTCTAATAATTGGCCATTCGCAAATATTTCCCATCAAATCTGGCGCTACAATTGCTGAGGTATTTTCATTTATCTTTTCTTCAATTTTTGTCTCGTCAATACAATAAGTATCTTCTTTGACATCAACAAATACTGGTACTAATCCGCTATTAACAATACAGGCAACAGTTGTTCCAAAAGTCAAAGCGGGTGTAATAACCTCAGAACCTTCAGGTAAATTAAGTGCCTCCATTGATAAATAAAGAGCAGAAGATCCAGAATTTACCATTATTCCATAATCATGTTCATACTTTTCAGCTACTTTCGCTTCAAATTCACGAACATTCTTAGACATTTGAGTAGTTGTCTTTAAAACCTCAACAACGGCATTAATCTCTTCATCTCCATGAACGGTTGAGCCATATGGCACTCTTATAAAATCATCCATTTTTAATCCTTATAGTCCTTAGAATAGGATAATTATAAATCAAAAATTGTTATTAAAAAGTTATTTATTAAATATGATATGTACGTATTTAAATTACATATTTTTGTCAATTGCTTTAGAATATCTGTTTTAACTTTGCAAAAAACTTATGAAAGCTGTTATTTTGGCTGGCGGATTAGGAACTAGATTATCTGAAGAAACCTATGATAAGCCTAAACCTATGGTAGAAATAGGTGGTAAGCCAATACTTTGGCATATCATGAAAATATATGCATCACATGGCATAAAAGACTTCATTATCTGTTGCGGTTATAAAGGTTATTATATAAAAGAATATTTCTATAATTATGCACTCCATAATTCAAATATTGAATTTAAATTGTCTAAGAATGATTTTAGTCTTTCGGATAACAATGCTGAGGAATGGAATGTGAAATGCGTTGATACTGGTCAAGATACTCAGACTGGTGGTAGATTAAAAAGAATTGAACAATATGTACCAACTGGTGAAACTTTTTTATTCACATACGGTGATGGAGTTGGTGACATCAACATTACAGATGTAATTAAAAATCATCAGGATTCAAAAAAAATAGCCACAGTTACAGCTGTCAATCCGCCAGGTAGATTTGGAGTTCTCGATATTGAAGATGACGGAAATGTACGTAAGTTTGATGAAAAACCAAAGAAAGGTCAAACATGGATCAATGGAGGTTTTTTTGTACTTGAGACTGATATATTTAAATATATTGAGGGTGATCATATGCCATGGGAGGATGTGCCACTTAAGACAATAACAAACGAAAATCAATTAAATTCATACAAACATAATGGCTTTTGGCAGCCAATGGACACAGTTAGAGAAAAAGATATTTTAAATAATATGTATGAATCAAATAATGCTCCATGGAAGATGTGGGATGATTAAATGCATTATCTTTGATGTTGACGGCACCTTAGTTGATTCATCCTTCGGTCTATTTGATAGTTTCTCTTATGCATCAAAAATTGTTGGCTTGAAGGCTCCTGAAAAGAGTCTTTTTAGAAAAAGTATTGGTCCTCCAATAGATAAAATTTTTAATAATTTTTATAAGGATAAATCTCATTTAAAAGAAAATTTTATAAAATCATTTAGAAAACATTATGATAACAAGGGATATCTTGGATACAAAAAGAAATTTGATTTAAAAAAACTTGAAGGGGTAAAAAATAAAAATATTTATCTAGGGATAGTTACAAATAAGCCAAGCATGCCTACAAAAAACATTCTTAAAGATATGAGTTTAATTGATATGTTTAGCATGGTAACTTGCAAAGATACTTATAACATCTCATATAACAAAAAAGATAATTTAAAAAAAATTATTTCAATAATAAAACAAAAAATTACTATAAGCGATTCAGAGTTTGTTTATGTTGGAGACACTCTTGAGGATTTTGATGCAGCAAATTATTGTGAGATATCCTTCGCTGCTATTTCGGACGGATTTTATGAATGGAAATCCTTTTCAGGTAAAAATATTTATTCCTCTCTAGATAAATTTTTGGAAAAACATCTTTAAAATGAAAAATAATTATAGTGACAAGCTTTCGAAGTGGTTAAAAGACGAGGGTTATACTCATTGTTTTTTTATTGCAGGTGGAAACATTATGCATATTCTAAATTCCTTAAGAAAAGATTTTGTTATGATCCCATTTGTCCATGAGGCCGCTACAACAATGGCATGCGAATATTTTAATTTAACCGCAAAAAAGAAAAATTTATCTGGGAAAGCCTTTTGCCTTGTTACTGCTGGTCCAGGAGTTACAAATGCAATGACCGGTGTTGCAGGAAGTCATATTGAAAGTAGGGAATTATTAATAATTGGTGGTCAAGTTAAAACATCTGACTTATCAAGGGGTCTGAGACAAAGAGGAATTCAAGAAATTGATGGGGTTTCTTTAATGGAACCAATAACTAAAAAGAGTATTAGATTAGAAGAACCAATCAATGAATTTACTTTTAAATCATTATGCAGGCTTTCTTCAATAGGAAGACCAGGAAGTGTATTTATTGAAATTCCATTAGATGTTCAAGCTTCAAATAAAAAAATTAGTGACTACAAAGATTTGAAACTAAAGATTGAAAAAAATATTTCAAATTTAAAAAGATTTCCAGAAATCATTAAAAGATTAAAAGAATCCAAAAGACCAATAATATTATTAGGTGGAGGTGTACAAGGAAATCAAATAATTGATTTACAAAAAAATCTTTCAAAAATTGGCATCCCAGTTCAAACAACGTGGAATGGCATAGATCTCATAGACTCGAATTTCAAGTTATATTATGGAAGGCCTAATACTTGGGGGCAAAGATATGCAAATTTAATAATACAACAGGCAGATTTTATTATATCAGTTGGATCAAGGCTTGGGCTGCAACAAACAGGATTCAATTGGAAAGAGTTTGGTAAAAATGCATTTAAAGTGATGGTGGATATCGATAAAGAAGAATTAACAAAGGGACATCCTCAAATTGATATTCCTATAAATTCAGACAGTACAAAGTTTTTAAAAAAATTATTTACATCAAACTTCAGTTTTAAAGATACTTCAGGTTGGATAAATTACTGTAACAAGATAAAAAATCATTTTCATTTAAGTGAAAGTTGTAATAATTCAGAAGGTAATTTTATTAATCCATATGATTTTTCAATTCTGTTGTCTGAGAAAACATCAAAAAATGATACCATCATTCCTTGCTCAAGTGGTTCAGCAAACACTACTGTTCAACAAGCTTTTTTACAAAAATCTGGGCAAGTAATAATGAATACAAAAGGAATGGCTTCGATGGGTTATGGTCTTTCAGGGGCTATTGGTGCTTCCCTTAAATTACCTAAGAATAATACAATGTTAATTGAAGGTGACGGTGGCTTTATTCAAAACATGCAAGAACTTGGAACTGTTGAAATAAACAAATTAAATTTAAAGATTTTCATATTCTTTGATAACGGTTACGCAAGCATAAGAATGACACAAAGAAATTATTTTGGTGGAGCATATGTAGGTTGTGATGAGAAAACTGGACTTGGAATGCCAAACTGGAAAAAACTAGCTAAAACATATAACATGGCATACATGTCATTAAGCAAGAGGAATTTATCTAAAAGTCTTGATGTAATTTTAAATACAAAAGGGCCATTTTTATCAATCATTCCAATAGATCCAGAACAAACTTACTTTCCAAAGATAACAAGTAGAATAACTAAAGATGGTTCAATGGAAAGCAATCCGTTACATGAAATGACACCAGAAGTTACAAACGAAGAAAGAAAAAAATATATGCAATTTATAGGAGATTAAATGAACGTTATTGAAAAAAGAATGGTTGAAGTCTTAAATAAATTATCAAATGAGTACGGGGTCTTTGAAATAAAAGCTGAATTTGAGGCTGAGGCTAGTAGGATTGAGGAATTAATGAGACTGAAAGACGTCATAAGTACAGCAAATCTTCCATTAATTGTAAAAATTGGAGGTGTTGAAGCAATAACAGATATATATATGGGATTATCTCTAGGTGCTAAAGGCATTGTTGCCCCAATGGCAGAAACACCGTTTGCTGTTGGTAAGTTTTTGAATGCTATTGATACTTATGTTGCAAAAGATAATGCCGATGATATTGAATTTGCTGTTAACATTGAAACAAAAACAGCATGTGAAAATTTTGATGAAATCCTTAAATTAGACAAAATAAAGAGCCTATCTAGCATTACAGTGGGTAGAGTTGATTTAGTTGGATCTTATGGTTACGGTAGAGATAAAATAGAAACTCAAGAAATAACTGATGTTGTTGAGAAAGTTTTCACAAAATCAAAGGCAGCAGGATTTAAAACTGCCATGGGTGGCGGCATATCAACAGATGCTATTGAAAATATAAATTATTTTACTGATAAAGATTTAATAGATAAATTTGAAACACGAAAAGTTGTTTTTAACGCTAAGGACACTCGTCCAGTTATGAAGGATGCTATTTTGCATGCTGTAGAGTTCGAATACCTTTGGTTGGTGAGTAAAAGAAGGTATTACGGAAATGTTCATGCTGAGGATGAAAAACGTATACCAATGATTGAAGACCGCATGAAAGCTGAAAACTATCCTTTACCAACTTTCTAAATTATTAAAGATCTTTATAAAATTTGTACGTCTTTGTTATTGATGATTCTAGATCATATGATTCTTCATAACCCAATGATTTTAACAAAGTAATATCTGGTAAATAATAATTAGCCTTCTCAGGATGTGATTCACCATTATTTTTTATA
This sequence comes from uncultured SAR86 cluster bacterium, assembly GCA_902551185.1. Lineage (GTDB taxonomy): Bacteria > Pseudomonadota > Gammaproteobacteria > Magnimaribacterales > D2472 > SAR86A. The sequence continues at coordinate 15,829 of CACDCN010000009.1, forward strand.
ATCACATTTGGATTTCCTAACTCATTAGAAACTAAGTTTGCGAGATCACTTATAGAAACGGCTTTATCTGAACCTATATTAATTGCCAAAGATTCTTTCGATTGTAAGCTTTTTAGAAGACCTTTAACCATATCTGCTGCATACATATAACTTCTAACAGGAGACCCATCACCATTAACTATAATTGGCTCCGAATTTAAACAATTATTTATAAAATTACCGATAGCAAAATGCTTATCTAATGGCAAATAAGGCCCCACAAATGCAAAACATCTTGCATTAATAATTTTAATATCTTTTTTAATGCTCAAATCATTTAGAATTGATTCAACTAATAATTTTGAAATTCCGTACATTGATCCAAGGTTTGTTATGTCAAAATTTGCTTTATCATTTTCTTTCACGCCGCTACTGCACTCTGCAATATCTCCATAAACTGCACCTGAACTTAAATGCAATATTTTCTTAGTTTTATTTGTTACAAACTTTTCAATCAATAATCTTGTCCCACTTATTAAAGTATCTGTAAGCAAATTAGGATTTAGACTAAAGTCATATGTCGCGTCATTAGCTCCAAGAATAATATAATCAAAATTAAATTCTTTGTTATCTATCTTATCTAAATAACGAATATCAGATTCTATGAACTCAAGATTTTTTATATCTTTATCGTCAATGAAAGTGCTTATGAATTTATTCTTGTCTCTTGTAAGTATTGTGAGTGAAATATTAAAATCATTTGTTTTATTGAGCTCATTTAATGTTGCGATTAACCATTTACCAATAAATCCGGTGCCTCCTGTTATGAGAAATGATTTTTTATTGAAAGTATTAATATCATTGGAAAATTCTTTAGCTAAATTAACTAAATCTTGTTTTGGAAGTTTAAACATTATTTGTAATAAATTCCTTATATTTTGAATGGTACCCGAGGCCGGACTTGAACCGGCACGATATTTCTATCGAGGGATTTTAAGTCCCTTGTGTCTACCAATTCCACCACTCGGGCATATTTTAGATTACTCCTTATCGCTATTATATTTAATATTTTGTTCTTTTTCTCTTTCAGTTAAATCATTATACTGCGCTCTAATATTATTATTAATAGTATTGGCTTTCTTTAACAGGCTTAATTCAAAACCAATTTCTTTTGAGTATTCAATAAGTGCGCTAACATCCTTTGGAAAGCAAGGGCCACCAAAGCCATATCTTCCATCTGGTCCAGGCACATTCATATGCGAGTCGCCTATTCTTTTATCTTTGGATAGAGCATTTATAAAATCTGACCATTTGCTTTGAGAATTTAAATTGTCGAAAATAAATTTCATTTCATTAAAGAATATTACTTTTAATGCAAGAAAAGAATTTATAGTGTACTTAATTAGTGAGGCAGCTATGCCATCAGTAATAATATATTCTTTACAAACACATTTTGTATGATTCTTGTAAAAAGATGCCAGTTTATTGCAATTATGTTCATCGCCACCAAAAACAATAATATTTGAGTTAACAAAATCTTCATCTGCAAATTTTTCTCTTAAGAATTCAGGATTAATAACTAAATTTTTGCTTATTTTTGAAATATCTTTGACATATTTTGGAAGTATTGTACTTTTGAGGACAACCAATAAATTTGAATCAAATGTATTGATTTCAGCAATAACATTATTAACTATATCAATATTTTGACTACCATCATCATTCATAGGGGTTGGCAGGCATATAAATACGATTTCAGGCTTATGATTGATTAAGTCATCAATATTCGTGCCTAATTTTGGGTCTATTTCTATGCAATTAACATTATCTTTAAGGCCATTTCGCAATGCCTTTCCAACAAAACCAAAACCAATAATTCCTATTTTCATAATGTTTGGAGGCTGAAGCCGGAATCGAACCGGCGTAAACGGCTTTGCAGGCCGCTGCATAACCACTCTGCCATCCAGCCTAATGATTGCTGAGTGTATTGCATAAAAATAATAAATAAAAGAAGAATTTATACTTTTTTGTCATCATAATAACTCAACCGCTCGATATCGTCTTCGATAACTGAATCTCCGTATTGTATCTCAATGATACGGCATTTTTCTTCGAAAGGATTAACTATTTGATGCCACTGTCCTTCATCAACTATAAAATGATCAAATTTATTTAATATAATGCTCTCTTTTTGGTTTGGATCATTTTTTGCGAACAAAACTTCACAGGAGCCTTCTGTTACCAACCAAATCTCATTTCTTTGTTTGTGTTTCTGAAAACTCATTCCTTTTTTTGGGCTTACAATCAGTTCTTTAACTTTTACCTCTTTAGAGTCGTAAAAATTATGAAAAGATCCCCATATTCGCTCTTCACTATCATATTTCCAATTTTTAAGGAGAGATGATGAAGAATTTTTTTTATCATCTCCGCCAATTCCAAACCGAAATTCAATGCCACTAACTTTCATTTCAGGAATATTATCTTTATTTCTATCACCACCATTGCAAAAAATAATATTTTCATTTGGGTATTTATTTTTTATTTTTTCTAATGCATCAATACAACTTCCACTATCATCATCATTAAAAATAATCACTTCATCAACGCATTCAATATTTAGTAAAATATTTTTTCTTTCTTCAATATTCATAAATACTTTTTTTTTCTTTTCTATAAGCCATTCGTCACTGTTTAGAGCAACTATAAGATGATCACCAATATCTTTTGCTGCTTTCATATAGGATATATGACCAGAATGAATGGGATCAAACCCGCCACTTACAACAACAATATTCATTTTTTAAAGACGTTTAAGGTGTATTCGTACCCTGTATAAAGGGTAATCAATGTTGCAATTATTAGAAAAATATCACCAATAATTATTAGTAGATTAAAGCTAAAAGCTAATGCAAATAAGTATAATCCTATAGATAATAATTGAACCGAAGTTTTTACTTTTGCCAAATAAGTTACCTTAGTTTTATGAGATTTGTTATTTCGTGAAGAATAATCTCTAAGAGCAGATACTCCAATTTCTCTTGCAATTATTAAAGAGCCTAAAAAAGCAATCAGGAAACTGTCAAGATCAACAGATAATCCTATTAAAATAAATACTATAAGAATCTTGTCAGCGATAGGATCTAAAATTTCTCCTAATTGCGACTCAGCATTGTATTTTCTTGCTAAGTAACCATCAAAGTAATCAGTTAGTCCGGCTAAAAAGAATAGTAAAACACAAGCCAAATAATTTCCAAATATTAAAAAAATTAAAATTATTGGAGCTAAAAATATTCTAGCAACAGTAATAAAGTTTATAAAATTAGTCATTTATGAATTTATCTAATATATCTTTGGCTATTTTCTCATTTATGCCTTCAACAGTCATTAATTCTTTAATATCAGCAGATTTAATATTCTTAATGCTTTTAAATTTCGTTAGAAGACGTTTTTTTAAAATTTCTCCGATACCTTTAATTGAGTCCAATTCAGATTGAGAGATTTTCTTTCTTTTTTTATTTCTTTGTGCTCGAATTGCGAACCTATGCGACTCATCACGAATCTCTTGAAGGATTAAAAAAGCCTTAGAGTATTTATCTAATTCAATAATGCCATTCTCGCTTATTATGGTTTCAGTAGCTCGAACTCTTTTAGAACCTTTTACGATCGAAATAACCTTGATGTCATGATGATCAGATTTATTAATAATTGTGCTAACAAAATTGAGTTGATTTTTACCACCATCAATTAAAATTACATCAGGCTTTAAATCAGGATCAGCGTAGTATTTAATTCTTCTCTCCAATACATGTTCAAGCGAGCCTATATCGTTACCAGATAGTTCTGTCGGAATATTAAATAATCTATAGTTCTTTTTTTGTGGTCCTTGCTTAGAAAATACTACACAAGATGCTACAGCATTATCGCCTGAAAAATGACTCACGTCATAACCCTCAATTTTTTTAATATTTTCTATTCCTAAGTAATTACTAAGCTCCTCCATTGCAAAAGTATACTTATCCTCTTTGCTAATATGATTTTTTATGACCTGTTTTGCATTAAGTCTACATAAATTAAAAATAGGTCTTATGGATTTATTTGGTGAGTGAATAATTTTTACTTTTTTTTGATGTTTCGTACTAAACATATCCTCTAGCAATTTATTATTTTCTAGGGAGTTAGTACATAAAATCTTCTTTGGGATATCTGTCTGTTGGTCATAAAAGTTAACAATGGCGCTTTGATAGACATCTTCTATATTTTCAAAATGAACCTGTTTTATGAGATGAGTCTTAGTGCCTCTTATTTTTCCATTTCTTACAACAATAATTGATACGCCAAGATAGGTTAATTCTGCATGCACAGAAAAAATATCTACATTTGTTGCAAGCGTTACAACTGATTGCTCCTCTTTTAGTAAATTTAATCTATTTAAACGATCTCTTATTTCAGCAGCTTTTTCAAAGTCTAATCTAGTAACAGCGTCATCAATATCTTTAGTCAATCTCTGGATAGTTTTAGTATCAGAGGAAGAAATAAATGACTTTGCGCCAGTTATATCCTCAAAGTAATCAACCTTTTTTATGTGATTAACACAAGGAGCGGAACACCTTTTCATTTGATATTCAATACATGGTCTAGTTCTATTAGCAAAGGTAGTATCACTGCAATTTCTTACCTTATATATCTTTTGAATTTCTTTAATTGATTTTTTGACAGCTTCAGAGCTGACAAATGGTCCAAAGTAATTTCTGTCAACTGCTTTTTTGGTTCTCTTTAAATAAACGCCAGGAAAATCATGATCTGAAGAAAAATATATATAAGGATAAGTCTTATCATCTCTTAAAAGAATATTAAATTTTGGTTTATTTTCTTTAATGAGCGTTTGCTCAAGTAATAATGCTTCAACCTCATTTTTTGTTGTAAAAGTTTCTACTTTGTCAGTAAGAAATTTAATCTGTGTAGTCTTTCTATCTTTGTGAGATTTTCCAAAGTATGATGAGACCCTTTTTTTAAGATCTTTTGCCTTGCCAATATAAATAATTTCGTGATTATTGAAAAATTTATAAATCCCTGGCGTATTAGGTACTTTCTTTAAATTAATAGACATAGTGAAAAATATTTTGGCTTCTAACCTTTGTCTGCTAAGAATTTCTTAGTATAAATCTTGCCAGCATTTCTGCCAAATTGGTCTTAATTTTAATTTAAGCTTGTGTTTCTTTTATTGTCTCATGATTTTCTCTAGCAGTACTTCCACCATCAAAAACACAAACAAAATAAAGCTGAGTATTATCGTTAGTATTGTAAACTCTATGAAATACACCATCTTCAATATTAACAATATCTCCAGCTTTAACTTCAAACCTTTCTGAGTCTAATTCCATTTCGCCATTACCTCTAACAAAGAAATATACTTCTTCCTGACCATTATGAAAGTGCCCACTGGTGCTTTTATTTGGCTCTAAAAGAGTGCTGCTTAAGATAAGCTTATTGCCAAAAGAGTTATCTTTAACTACGTATCTTTCATCCTCTTTAGCAACTTTTCCACCAATATCGTCAATATTTACTTTAATATTTGTTTTAACCATGACTTATTCTAACTCATAAAAATACTAGAACTTATTTATTTTATTAAAAAAATCTTCTAAAGTTGCTGATATATCATCTGACTGGGTTATTGGCCTTCCAATAACTAGATAATCTGCCCCTAAGTTAATTGCTTCTTTTGGTGACATAACTCTCTTTTGGTCATCTTTTGAATCCTGTAATCTTATGCCAGGGGTTATCGATAATAATGATTCTCTCTTGCTAACAAGATCTAATTCATGTGGAGAACACACAACGCCATCTATTGCTGCTGACTCTGCTAAATCTAGCATTGCATTTACATGGTCTGAAGCATTCCTTTGATATATGTTATTTAAATCATAGTCGTTGAGACTAGTTAATGCGGTCACTCCAAAAACTTTTATATTTGTTCCACCTACCGCCTCCATTGCAGCCTTCATCATATCTATTCCACCAGATGTATGAACGGTAAGAATTTTTATTGGTAATGATGAAAGTCCTTGAATAGATTTCTTTACTGTATTCGGAATATCATGAAGTTTAAGATCAAGAAAAACATCAAAGCCCTTTTCAGCAGCGTAGAAAATTAAATCAGGGCCAATTGAATTAAAAGCAATGCTTCCTATCTTTACCATGCATTTTTTTGAATCAAGCTTATCTAAAATAGATGATGCTTTATCAAAATTGATTTCATCTATTGCTACTATAATCATATTTTTATCAGTAATTTTGATGGCTTAAAATGCATTGTCGCAGTCTCACCTAAATATGATATCTTCTTTGTTTTAGGATTAATGAATTTTCTAGGTCTTATAAATTTTTTGGAGAAGGTACCAAATCCTCTAATCTCTACTTTTTCATCTAATGCAACTGCTTCAACAATTGACTCTAAAATAGCATCAATTGCTTTGCTAATTTCTGATTTACTTAAATTTGGGAATTCTTTTTTAAGAGATGATTCTATATCTTTACGAGTAAAAGTTTCTTGTTTTGTCTTATTCACTCAATTTCAATGAGATTCTTTCTCTTTCAGGATCTACAGCAAAGACAATACATTGAAGAATTTGATCTTTTTTGAATGCTTCTAATGCTTCCTTGGATTCAGCATCTTCAGATATATCAGATAAATGAATTAATCCATCAATTTCACCCTCAAGTCCAATGAAGATACCAAAATCAGTTATCGATTTTATTTTACCTTCAACCTTATCTCCTATTCCATATTTATTTGCAAATTCAGTCCATGGATTTGATTTCGTTTGTTTTAAACCTAGAGAAATCCTTCTCTTGTCATGATCGATTTCTAGAATCATAACTTTAATTTTTTCTTCCAATCCAACAACTTTTGAAGGATGAATATTCTTACTGGTCCAATCTAACTCAGACAAATGAATAAGTCCTTCTATTCCCTCTTCTAGTTGAGCAAAGCAACCATAGTCTGTGATATTGGAGACTTCCGCTTCATAAATTCCTCCAACAGAATAGCTTGACTCAACATTTTCCCAGGGATCATTAAGGATTTGTTTTAAACCTAATGAAACTCTAAGTTTTTCTTTATCAAAGCTTAAAACTTTTACATCTATTTCTTCACCAAGATTTAGGTGCTCACTAGGATTTGTAACTCTTGACCAAGAAATATCAGTGATATGAAGGAGGCCATCCATGCCTCCAAGGTCTATAAATGCACCATAGTCAGTAATATTTTTTATAACGCCTTTTACGATTTGACCCTCTTCAAGATTTTTTAGTAACTCAACTTTAACCTCAGAATTGTTTTTTTCTAATACAGCTTTTCTTGAGAGAACAACATTATTTCTTTTGTAATCTAGTTTAATAACTTTAAAATCTTGAATGGTATTTTCAATATCAGGGGCTTCCTTTACAGGCCTAACATCAACCAATGAACCAGGTAGAAAAGCTTTAACAACATCTACTTCAACTGCAAATCCACCTTTAACTCTATTGTGTATCTTTCCAGTAACAAATTCACCAGTTTCTAGAGCTTCCTCCAACATTTTCCATGTTGATAACTTTCTTGCTTTTTCTCTAGAGATCCTAGTTTCACCATACCCATCTTCGACAGCTTCTAAAGCTACCTCAACTTCGTCCCCAACTTCAATACTGACTTCTCCTTCATTATTTCTAAATTCATCTAAAGATATAACTCCCTCTGACTTAAGACCAACGTGAACAGTCACCCAATCTTTATCAACATCAAGAATAACTCCAGAAACTATTGAGCCAGGCTGCATATCAAGTCTATCTAAACTTTCGTCTAATAAGGCTGAAAAAGATTCTGACATTTATATAAATTCCTTTTTAACTAAATTTTTAGTAATACTAAATACTTCTTCAAGTGACATATCAGATGAGTCAATTATATGAGCTTCATCAGCTGGTAAAAGAGGTGATAGTTCTCTAGAGCTATCTTTTAAATCTCTTTCTTTAATATCAGCTATCAGAGCGGGCATATTAACTTCTTGTCCGCGATTCTGCAACTCTAAATAACGTCTTTTTGCCCTAACCTCTGGTGAGGCTGTTAAAAAAATTTTTAACTTCGCATCTTTAAAAACCACAGTTCCCATATCCCTTCCATCTGCAACTAAGCCCTTTTTATCATAAAAATTCCTTTGTATCTGAAATAGTGACTCTCTTACTTCTTTTTGTGAACTTAACATAGAAGCAACTTTTGCAATATCCTCAGACCGTAAATAATTAGTAATATCATCGCTTTGATTTAAAATTTTAAAATTATCTTCTTTTAATTCAAAAGATATATCATTATTAATTTTTGACGCTATTTCTTCATTACTTAATTTTAAATTAAAAAAATATGCAAATAATCTATATAAAATGCCGCTATCAAGGATTTTGAAATTAAATTGATGGGCAATGCTTTTAGCTAATTCACCCTTGCCAGAGGCTGATGGTCCATCAATTGTTACAACATTAATCTTATTCATTAATCTTCATACCTAATGAATTCATTATATCTTTGAAGTGAGGGAAAGAGGTTTCAATATTTTTGCAATTTTTAACCCTTATACCATTTTTTGATCTAATTCCTGCTATTAAAAAGCTCATAGCAATCCTATGATCATCATAAGAATTAATTTCTTCATTAATATCTACAAAACTATTTGTTCCTGTAATTGATAATCCATCATCAAAGACTTCATAATTAATATTTAATTTTTTAAGACCTTCCGCCATTGCATTTATTCTATCTGATTCTTTAACTCTAAGTTCGGCAGCATTTTTAATATTTGTCGTTCCTTCTGCAAAAGCTGCAGCAATGCACAGAATTGGTATCTCATCAATTATATTTGGAATAATATCTTCTGAGATATCAATTCCATTTAAATTTGAAGACTTTACTATGATGTCTCCTGATTCTTCATTACAAATATTCTTCACATTTTTTATCTCAATATTGCCTCCCATCAAAGCAAGCACTTTTAGCAGTCCATTTCTTGTAGGATTTAAGCCAACATTCTTTATTACTATTTCAGATTTAGGAGATATTAATGCAGCTACAATTATGAAAGAAGCAGATGAAAAATCACCCACGACATCATATGATTCTCTAGGTATTAAATCTTCATTATTAAACTTAATTAATCCTTTGTTTTGGTTATCTCCATATTTAATATCTCCCTTAAAATATTCAATCATTCTCTCAGTATGATCTCTGGTTGTTTTTGGCTCCTTAATGCTTATAGAATTATTTGATGCAAGGGCAGCTAAGATTAAACAAGACTTAACTTGTGCGCTTGCAATAGGCATCTGATAATGAAAATTATTACAAATATCGGAACCTAATATTTTGATTGGAGCCATACCATTATTACTTTCTATTTCAGCACCCATAGCTTTTAGAGGATTAATTACTCTAGACATTGGTCTATTTGATAACGATTGATCTCCAACTAAAGTTGCATTTATGCCTAGCCCTGATATTAAACCCATTATTAGCCTCATTCCAGTGCCAGAATTACCAAGATTTAAATCTTTATAGGGACTTTTTAAATGCTCATCTCTCTTATTTATATATATTAATCCATTATCTTTTTTAATAGATGCCCCTATTCCGTTGAGTGCAATAAGTGTTGAATTTGGATCTTCGGCATCTAAAAATCCTTTTATTTCCATTCTTGAATTAAGTAAAAATCCAATAATAAGAATTCTTTGAGATATTGATTTATCTCCAGGGCATATGATCTCTCCATTAAGAGAATTAATTTGATGTGATATTAAATTCAAAATTTATCTTCTTTAAAAGATTTAATTTCATCCAGTTCTTTTTTTAAGATTTCGAGATGAGAAAATATGTCTGGTATTTGCTTGGTTTCTGTTATTAGTTCCAATAAGTTATTTATTGAAACCTGCATTCCTGCCAACGCTTTGATTAAATCTACTCTGTTAAGCATAAAGATATCTCTCCACATCTCAGGGTTAGAGCCGCTTAATCTAATAAATTCTTTTAGCCCACCACCTGCATTATCACCAACCTCTGTGGGTGATAATCTTATAGAATCAATCAATGCATATGAAATTAAATGAGGCAGATGGCTCGTTATCGCAAAAACTAAATCATGTTCGCGAACAGACATAAATGCTGTTCTCATTTGTAAGGCATTTTTCCAAAAATTCTCTACCTTTTCTAAATGTTCTTTTTCTGCATTAAAAGGATCACATAAAACATTTTTTTTATTTATAAATAAATTTTTATCAGCTGCATGAATACCTGATTTATCAGATCCTGCAACAGGATGTGATAAAACTATATTAGAAACATCTTCTATTTTGATATGATTTTTTACACTAGAAGTATCTGTAATTGTTATAGAAGTATTCCATAAACCATCTAGTTCATTAAGTACATCAAGGGTTTGTTTTGGAGGTACTGCTAAAATTATCAAATCTATATTTTTAGCAGATTCTTGTGAGCTGATTTCTTCTATAGTCCCAGCATCTCTATCAATAATATCTTTTTTTATAGCATCGTTAACAACTACATTGTCTATATCAAAACCATAGACAGTAATTCCTTTTGATTTTGATGCAAGTGCTATAGATGAGCCTATCATTCCAAGCCCAATAATTAAAATGCTATTTACATTGGAACTCATATATATTCTGGGTAAGACCCAAAGTTTCTAACAATTGCCCCTGTTTCTTGAACTTCTTCAATTGCCAAGCGAAGTTTTTTATCTTTAATATGACCTTCGCAATCAATAAAAAAATCATGGGAATTAACATTACCTCTTGATGGTCTGGTTTCAATTTTACTTAAATTAATTTTCTTTTCATCAAAGGGTTTAAGTACTGACATTAAAGAGCCTGGCTTATTTGGAGTTTGAATTAAAAATGAACTTTTATCTGCTCCTGTTTTTGCGACTTCATGTTTGCCAATAACTAAAAATCTCGTTTTATTCTCAGAATAATCCTGAATATTTTTCTTAACCAACTTTAGTTTATATTTCTCGATAGCCATTGAATTTACAATACATAAAATATTCTTATTATCTTTAGCATATTGAGCTGCTATAGCAGAGCTTGGCATTTCTAATCTTTTAATATTTCCAATATTCCTTTCAATCCATTTTGAACACTGTCCAAGTGCTTGGGGGTGTGATGCTATTGCAAAAGCTTCACTAATATTAAATTTATTTCCTGCAGCTAATTGATGATCAATATCTAAATAAATTTCGCCTATAACATTAATATGTTCACTATCTGCTAAACAATTCAAGGTTGTATTTATTACTCCTTCTGATGAATTTTCAACAGGCACAACACCTACATTAACCTCATCGTTCATAACTTGATAAAAGACATCATCAATAGACGTCGTGGGTATTTTGACTACTTGTGATCCAAATTGATTATGAACTGCAGCTTCCGAATGCGTTCCTTCAGGTCCTAAGTATGCAATTTTTAAAACTTCTTCTAAAGATAAACACCCAGAAATAAGCTCTTTGTATATTGCTCTAATTTTAGAATCAGGTAAAAGTCCTTTTTTATTAGATTTAATGATATTCCTAAGTATCTTAGATTCTCTATCAGGTTTATAAAATGAAGATTTTGGGCTTGCTTTAGACTTTATTTTACCTGCTTCAACTGCATGTGCTGCCCTTTTTTGAATAAGCGCGTAGATATCTTGATCAATTTTATCAATTTTATCTCTTAAATTTTTAAGACTATTATCAGACATTTTTAACCATATTTGGATTCAAAATGATCCATAAACTTTATTAAATCCTCTACTCCATCTAAGGGCATAGCATTATATATGCTTGCTCTCATTCCTCCAACTGTAAAGTGCCCTTTTAAGTTTAATAAGCCATTTTCAGCAGATTCTTTTAAAAATAATGGCTCAAGCTTTTTATCCTTTAATACAAATGGAATATTGACAATAGATCTATTGTTAATATGAACAGGATTTATATAAAAATCTGAATTATCAATAACTTGATATAATTTTGAAGCCTTTAATGTGTTTAATTCTTTAAAGTAAGATAGTCCACCTAATTTTTTTACCCATTTAAAGACTTTACCAGCAACATACCAAGAAAATGTTGGAGGAGTGTTCAACATAGAATTTTGTTTTGAATGTTCAGAATATCTAAGTAAATTAGTTAAAGCTTTGTTTCCTTGCTTCATAAAACTTTTTTTAATAATCACAACTGTTAATCCAGATGGTCCAATATTTTTTTGAGCAGAAGCATAAATTAAAGAAAATTTATTCACATCAATGGGTTCACTTAATATTGAAGATGACATATCTGCAACTAACGGATTGTTAATTGTTGGAATATGATCAAATGCAACACCATGGATTGTTTCATTTGGGCAATAGTGAACATAAGATGCATCTTCAGGAATTTTTAAGTCTTTAAAATGAGGTGCGTAAATAAAATTCTCGTTTTCTGATGAAAAGATTTGATCTATTTCGGTAATTTTAGAGCCTTCTTCAAAGGCTCTCTTTGTCCAAGTTCCAGTAGTTATATAGGCAGGCTTCCCTTGTAAATGAGAAAAATTCATTGGTATCATTGAAAATTGATGGGTTGCACCACCTTGTAAAAATAAAACTTCATAATTATCGGGTATGTTAAGAATTTCTATAAAATCTTTTTTAGCCTCAAATGCAATAGATGAATAGAGCTCAGTCCTATGGCTCATTTCCATTATAGAGATACCAGCATTATTAAATTCTAATAATTCTGATTGAACTTCTAATAAAACATCTTCAGGAATTGTTGCGGGCCCCGGAGAAAAATTCCATTTCCTCATAATTAATCTTCTTCGTCTTGTTCTTCGGGTATTGTGACGCACTCAGTTAATTTTTCACCTTCTTTAGGTGTTATTATTTTTACACCTTGAGTATTTCTACTTAGTGTTGGTACTTGAGAAACATTTGTACGAATCATTGTTCCCTTGTCACTGATTAACATTATTCCATCTTCCTCGTCTACTAATGTGGCTGTAACCATTAAACCATTTCTTTCACTAGTTTTAATAGATATAACACCTTGGCCCCCTCGATTGTGGGTGGGAAAGTCTTCTAAATTAGTCTTTTTACCATATCCATTTTCTGAAACACATAATACTGTTTTTGAGGGGTCTGCAACATTTAAAGAAATCAATCTTTGATCTTTCTTTAATTTTAAACCCTTGACACCTCTTGCGGTTCTTCCCATTGCTCTCACTTTTGATTCTTTAAATCTTATTAACTTTCCAGCTGACGATGCTAAAAGAATTTCATTGGTTCCATCTGTTATAGCTGTTCCAATTAATTTATCATCTTCATCTAAATTTATAGCTTTGATTCCTGATTTCCACTTTCGTTCAAAGAGACTTAAATTAGTTTTTTTAGTAATTCCTTTTCTTGTTGCCATGAAAATAAATTTTTTATCTGAAAATTCTTCCACTGGAAGTATGTCACTTACTCTCTCATCGTCATCAAGATTAAGCATATTAACTAGCGGCCTTCCTTTAGATGTTCTTGACGCAACTGGTATTTCATATACCTTTAACCAATACACCTTGCCTTTGGTTGTGAAACATAATATCTGAACATGACTGCTCAAAACATATAGATTTTGTATTAAATCTTCTTCTTTTACTGCCGCTGCCGCTTTGCCTTGACCGCCCCTTCTTTGTTCTCGATATTCTTCAAGCGGTTGTGTTTTTGCATAACCACTTCTAGATACAGTAAGCACTCTAATCTCTTCAGGTATTAAATCCTCATTTGTAATCCCTCTTCTTGTATCATTAATTAACGTTCTTCTTTCATCTCCGAAATTATTTCTAACTTCTTCCAATTCTCCAATCATTAAATTTTGAAGAGTAGATTTGTCATCAAGGATCTTTTGTAATCCAATAATTTTGTCTACTATTTCTGCAAATTCTTTACTTAAATTATCTTGTTCGAGTCCTGTTAATCTTCCCAGTCTTAATTCTAAAATTGCTTTAGACTGATCTGGAGATAATTTATATTTTTTTCCTTTTAATCCAAAATCTTTACTTAAACCTTTTGGTTTACATGCGTCGTTACCGACTTTTTTTAAAATGGCCTCCACCGGTCCTGATTTCCAGGTTTTCTTACATAAGGCTTCTGCAGCAATTTTTGGATCTTTTGATTTTTTAATGATAGTAATAACTTCATCTATATTTGCGATTGCAACCATTAAGCCTTCTACAACATGACCTCTTTCTTTGGCTTTTTTTAAATCAAACTTCGTCCTTTTGGTAATAATATCTTTTCGATGTTTGACGAATGCCTGAAGCATTTCTTTTAGATTGACTTCTTTTGGCTGACCCTCGGAAAGAACAGTAAAATTAATTCCAAAAGATTGCTCGAGTTGAGTTTGGGCAAATAGATTATTTTCTAAAACGTCAATTGAATCTCCCTTTCTAACCTCAATTACAACTCTCAAGCCATCTTTATCAGACTCGTCTCTAATTTCAGTTATCCCTTCTATCTTTTTTTCTTTTACTAGTTCAGCAATTTTTTCAAGCATCCTTGCTTTATTTACCATGAATGGAATTTCATTAATTATCAAAGACTGTTTACCTGATTTGTCTTCTTCAATTGAGGTGTTTGATCTAATATGGATTATTCCCCTTCCTGTTTTATAAGCTTCATAGATACCAGCTTTGCCATCAATAGTTCCACCAGTGGGAAAATCTGGACCTGAAATATCTTTAATTAATTCATCTATAGGAATTTTTGGGTTTTTTATTAAATTAATACACCCATCTAAAACTTCATTCAAATTATGTGGTGGTATATTAGTAGCCATTCCAACCGCAATACCAGATGATCCATTAACTAATAAATTAGGTATTTTTGTTGGGAGTACATCAGGAATATCTTCACTACCATCATAATTTGGAGAATAAGAAACAGTTTCTTTTTCTATATCACCAAGCATTTGATCTGTTATTTTAGCCATTCTTACTTCGGTATATCTCATAGCAGCCGGTGGGTCTCCGTCTATAGATCCAAAGTTACCTTGACCTTCAACAATTGGATATCGCATAGAAAAATCTTGAGCCATCCTAACCATAGCATCGTAGACAGCGGAATCACCATGAGGATGATATTTACCAATAACATCACCAACAACTCTTGCTGATTTCTTGTAAGGTCTATTATGATAATTTTTAAGATCATACATCGCATATAAAATACGCCTATGAACTGGTTTAAGACCATCTCTTATGTCTGGTAAAGCCCTTCCATGAATAACGCTTAGAGCATAGCTTAAATAGGATTGCTTGAGCTCATCTTCAATGTTTACAGATATAATTTCCTTTGCAAAATCACTCATTCTTTTTGCTTATTTTTTCCTAATTTTATGTATGAAAAACCATCATCAAATATGGTTATATTTTAACATATTTAGTAGGTAAATTATTCTTTAAATTCTGATACTAAACCGCCTATAGATTCTTTAGCATCTCCAAATAACATCCTTGTATTTTCTTTAAAGAAAAGTGGGTTTTGAACACCTGCAAAACCGGAAGACATCGATCTTTTTAAGACGAAAACAGTTCTCGCATTGTTAACTTCTATTATTGGCATTCCATATATTGGGCTTCCAGGCTCTTCTGTTGCAGATGGATTAACAACATCATTGGCGCCAATTACTATTGCAACATCAATACTATCCATTGATGGATTTACATCATCAGGTTCAACTAATACATCATATGGAACATTAGCTTCAGCAAGTAAAACATTCATATGTCCTGGCATTCTTCCTGCTACAGGATGAATTCCATATTTAACTTCGGTTCCATTTGCTTCTAAAAGCTCTCCTAGCTCTCTTACTACATGTTGAGCTTGAGCAACTGCCATCCCATAACCTGGAACTACTAAAACTGAGCTTGCATTTTCAAGAATTAAATATGCATCTGAAACATTTATTGGTTTAACCTCTCCTGTTTCTTCTGATTTAGAAACAGATGAAGATGTTGCATATCCAACAAATAAAATATTTCCAATTGATCTATTCATAGCCTTTGCCATGATGATTGTTAAAATTAATCCGCTAGCGCCTACAAGGGAGCCTGCAACAATTAAGACATTATTTAACAATAATAAGCCTGCAAAAGCTGCTGCTATTCCAGAGAAAGAATTTAACAATGAAATCACAACTGGCATATCACCACCGCCAATTGGTAAAACAAAACCTATTCCACCTAATAAAGTTAAAATTAATAGAATGGTAAAGAAATCAAATTTAGGTACAAAAATATTAGTTAATAAAATTGAATATACTAAATAAATTATTGAAATATAAAAAATAGTAGTAAATAACTTTGTAACTATAGAGGTTTTCTTGATCGTTAGTTTCTCTGATAATTTTCCATAAGCAATAATACTGCCTGAAAAAGTTACTCCACCTATGAAAATTGTGATCATAATAAGAATATATTGAAAAGTATTTTCAGGGATGGAATTGAACTCAGACCAAGCAATAAAGAATGTTGCTAAACCTCCAAAGCCATTAAATAACGCTACCATTTCTGGAATTGAAGTCATCTTTACTCTTAAGGCAATTAATGAGCCTACTATGGCTCCAATAGAAATACCTATGATTATTAATAATGGATTTACTATATTTACCAAAGTAATAGCAACAGCAATAAACATAGCCAATGCTGATAAAAAGTTACCCTTAACAGCCGTATCCTCTTTCCCAAGCATCTTGATACCAGTTATAAATAATATAGAGGATGCTATATAAACAATATTTTGAAATGCAGAAATATTTTCAATTAAATTCATAGCTATTTCTTCTTAAACATTTTTAACATTCTATTTGTTACTAGATATCCGCCAAAAACATTTATTGAGGCAAAGGTAACTGCTAAAAATGCTAATATTTCTTGTAACTGAGAACCAGAGCTAAGAACCAATGCACCAACAAGAGCTATGCCAGAAATAGCATTGGCGCCAGACATTAAAGGTGTATGTAAAGTACTAGGAACCTTAGAAATTAGTTCTAATCCTAGGTATATAGAAAGAATAAGAACAAAACCAAGTAATATATATACTTCCATTACTGAAACCTCTCATTTGTTATTTTACCCTCATACACCAAGACACTACTTTGTATTATTTCATCTTCAAAATTAAAATTTATTCCAGATGATTCTTTGTCATAAAAATCAGATATCCAATTATTGTAATTATTTGATAGTGCTAATGAAGCATGATTTGAAACTTTTGATGCTAAGTTCGATATACCTATTATCTTCACTCCATTTCTCTCTATTATTTTATCAACTTCCGAACCTTCAACATTTCCTCCAGATTCAACCGCCATATCAAAAATAACGCTACCTGGACTCATCTTATCTATTGTCATGTTGTCTATTAACAATGGGGCTGGTCTGCCAAAAAGCTGGGCTGTGGTAATTACTATATCCGATCTTTCACAGACTTTAGCCTGAAGTTCTTTTTGTTTTTTTATTTGTTCCTCGGTCAATTCTTTTGCATACCCTTGATCGGTTTCACCTGTTTCACCTAAATCTATCTTTACAAATTTTGCTCCCAATGAATTAACCTGTTCTTCTACAACATCTCTAGTATCAAATGCCTCAACCCTTGCTCCCAATCTTTTTGCGGTTGCTATTGCTTGCAATCCTGCAACTCCAACTCCAATAACAAATACCTTTGCAGGCTTTAATGTCCCAGCCGCTGTCATCATCATTGGCAAAGCTGATGATAAATATTTAGCAGACTCTATAACCGCGACATAGCCTGCTAAATTTGCTTGAGAACTAAGAACATCCATTTTTTGAGCCCTGGTTATTCTTGGAATAAATTCCATACTAACCAGATTAATTTTTAATTTAGAGCATGACTTGATTAAATCTTGATTACTAAAAGGACTTACCATTCCTAAGATTGTTGAGTTCGATTTCATTTGTTCCAACTCATGCTGTTCTAAAGCTTGATTTGTAATAATTAGGTTGGCATTCTTTAGACAACTTTCTCTCGTATGATTTTTTAATCCTATCTCTTCAAAAATTTCATTACTTATATTAATTCCTTTGCCGACGTCTTCTTCAAACCATACTTCTGCGCCCAAATCTATAAGTGTTTTTACGGTATCTAAATGAATTGGAGACCGAGTATCTGAGTCAGTATTTGATTTTAATGCTGCAATAATCACTATATATGCTGTTTTTAATTTATGTAGTGAAGTTAATCTTAACAGTTCTATTAAGTCAATAAAATTAAAAATTCAGTATTACAGACTTTGTTAAAGGGTATAAAAATGTAGTTAAGCTACACAATATAGTTTTTATATTTGTTCTTTATTAAATTTATAAGGGTTAAAATATGCCAATGGTCAATATAGATTTACAAGAAGTAAAAAAATTTTCTGATATTGCAGAAGACTGGTGGAATAAAAATGGAGATTTTAAGCCTTTGCATGTAATTAATCCTTTGAGGACTAAGTTCATTAAAGAAAGAGCTGAATTGAAAAATAAAAATGTTTTAGATGTTGGGTGCGGCGGAGGCCTCCTAAGTGAATCATTATTTGATTTTGGTGCAAAAGTTACAGGTATTGATGCAGCGGGTCCAGGAATTGAAGTCGCAAAGATTCATGCAAAAGAAAACAATAAAGACATTAATTATTTTGAGAAAACTGCTGAAGAGTTAAGAAAAGAAAAATCTGAAACTTTTGATATTGTTACATGCTTAGAAGTTTTGGAACATGTTCCAGACCCAAAATCACTTGTAAAAACATGTACTGATCTTCTTAAGCCTGGAGGACACCTTTTTCTTTCAACAATTAATAAAAATCCAAGATCTTGGATAACTGCAATAGTTGGTGCTGAATATATTTTTAATCTTTTACCAAAGGGTACTCATGAATTTGATAAATTTATTAAGCCCTCAAGCTTAGCCTCATATGTTAGAGATGCTAATGCTAAAGTTATTGAAACAAAAGGCATGTTCTATAATCCTATTACACATAAGGCTAACCTTAATGAGGATCTTGGTGTTAATTATTTAATGTATGCTAGAAAATCATAAAACTAAGCTTGTTCTATTTGATTTGGATGGAACTTTAATAGATACGGCCCCCGATTTTCTAACCTCACTAAATAACGTATTAAATAAATATGGTAAAAAGAAAGTGACTGCCCAAGAAATAAGAAATCATATTTCAGAAGGCTCTTCAAAATTAATTAAATTTTTTTTCGAGATCAATTATGAGCATGAGGATTTTGAAAAATATAAATCTGATTTTTTATCTGAATATAAAAAAAACCTAAATAAAAAATCTAAGTTATTTGATGGTATGCCAGATTTACTTAATTATCTTGATGAACATTCAATAATGTATGGCATTGTTACTAATAAATTTTTTGAATATACAGATCCTTTAGTAAATTCATTTCCAGAATTAAAAAATATAAAAATAATCATCTGCCCTGATCATGTTAAAACTTCAAAACCAGATCCAGAAGGCATTTTGTTAGCTTGTAATAAGCTCAATATAAAGCCCGAAGAAACTATATACTTAGGAGATCATCCAAATGATTTGAGAGCTGGCCTCTCTGCTGGAACAAAAATTATTGGTTGCTTGTATGGATATTCTTTAGAAAAAAATTCAAATGAGTTGTTTGATTGCCATTTTGTTCAAGAAGTATCAGAAATAGTCTCAAAAATTGATTAATGCAATTAAGTAATTATAAAAAAGATTTTCTAAAAGATAAGAATATTCTAGTCACTGGGGCTTCTAGAGGAATTGGAAAAGCTATTGCAATAGGCCTTAGTGATTATGGTGCGAATATAATAATGTTGGCAAAAAATGAAAATCAATTAGACCAAATTTATGATGAGATAAAAAGTAATAGCGAAACTAATCCATTGATTGTTGGGTGTGATTTAAATACTCTTGATGAAAATAAAGCACAAGAAATTGCAAATGTAATTTCGAGGGACTATGGGCACTTAGATGCATTAATAAATAATGCAGCAATTTTAGAAAGAATGTCTTCAATTGAAGACTATGATCTACAAACTTGGGAAAAGGTATTAAAAACAAATTTAACAAGTGGGTTCCTTCTTTCAAAATATACAATACCATTGATGCAACTATCATCTATGCCAAGAATAATATTTACCTCTTCAAGTGTTGCAAAAAAAGGCAAGGCATATTGGGGTGCCTATTCAGTGTCTAAAGCAGGGATTAAGGTTTTAGCAGAGATTTTAAATGATGAGCTCGAATCTATTTCTAACTTCAAAATCTTTAACTTTGATCCAAAAGCTACCCAGACCGATATGAGGTCAATTGCTTATCCTGCAGAGGACCCTGCTTCAATTAAAAAACCAAATAAACTAATTAAATACTATTTGTGGATGCTTTCACATGAAAGCTCTTCTTTTAAAAATAGTCATATCGAATTTGAAGATGAAATATAAAATTAAATAACAACATCATCATCTTCTAACAGTCTCCACATGTATAAGCACATATAACTCCTATATGGGCTAAATTCTTGATAAAAAGATTCATTATAGTTATTAATATTAAAGATCTTTAAGTGTGCATTTTTAAGTCCCAAATCAAGAAATGAAAATATGTCAGGATCTCCAACATAAAATATCCTAGACATTTCAATTGACCATGGACCAATTCCTTTTATTTTTATTAAAAAATCATAAAACTCATCAGCGGATAAATTTTTAAGAGTTTTCTTTGAGATATTAATCAGTTCTTTATTGAATATAATTCCATTTAAGTATTCAATTTTTTGCCTAGAAAGACCTGCGTTTTTAAATTTTTTATTTAATCTTTCATTAATTTTTTTATATCTATTTTTTTTTAATATTTCTTCAGTTCTCGCCCAAATTGCAGCAGCTGATCTGACCGATAGTTGCTGACCTACTATAATTTTTGAAAGATGGTCTACAAAATTCATTTTTGATAGTTTTATTTTTAAAGGGCCAACAGTCTTTATGTGATCTGCTAGTATTAAAAAATTTTTTTCTAAAGATTTTTCATATAAAAAATTGTGAGCTTTTTTATATTCCATAATTTTTTAAAGCATCTATTTCTTTATTTGATAGAGCAAGACAATCACCCTTTTTTAATTTAGATGGAAGAAAAATAGGTCCAAATCTTGTCCTTTTAAGTCTACTAATTTCAAGGTCTATTGAGTTAAATATTTTTCTTACTTCCCTATTCTTGCCAGACATAAGGCATACCGAGAACCATTGATTAGAAGAGTTTTTCTCGCCTTCTACTATATCTGATAGTTTGTGCTCCACTCCATCAATCATAATTCCTGATAACATTTTTTGTTTCTTCTGCTCATTAAATTCTCCTCTTGCCCTAACCAGGTACTCTCTATCTATCATCGAAGAGGGATGCATACAAAAATTTGCAAAATCTCCATCATTAGTAAATAAAATTAGTCCTGATGAATTGATATCCAATCTACCAATTGAAATCCATCTTGTTTTAGGTAATGTTTTTGGCAAAAAATCAAAAATAATTGGAATGTCTTTGTCTCTTTTACTTGATGAAAGGACCCCCTCAGGCTTGTGAAGCATTAAAAGCTTAGTTTCAATTTCAACAAAAGAAATAACCTTCCCATCAATTTCTACTAAATCGTTCTCTTCAACGGAAATACCTATCTCAGGAATTTTTCCATTAACAATAACTTTTCCAGATTTAATTAAATCTTCGCAGTACCTTCTGGAACCTATTCCTGACTTAGCCAAGAATTTTTGCAGTCTTTCTGCCATTTTTTAAATAACTTGAGAGAGGATGTCTTGATCGTCAGTATCTTGAATATCAGGTAATGCTGGTAAATCAGAAATGCTTTTTAGGTTTAGATCATCTAAAAAATCTTTTGTGGTGACATATAGTGCGGGTCTTCCAGGAACATCTCTAAATCCTGAAACTTTAATCCAATTTCTTTCTAATAAAGATCTAATGCTTCTTGTGCTAACAGAAACTCCTCTAATATCTTCAATATCACCTCTGGTAACAGGTTGTTTAAATGCAATGATTGAAATAGTTTCCATTAGAGCTTTTGAGACTCTAGGCGTTTTTTCATTCCATAAATGATTTAAACATGAGCTATGATCTTCTTTTATCTGCAGCCTATATCCAGATGCAACTTCTTTTATCTCTATGGATGTGCCTTCGTATCTTTTTTCAAGTTCGTTTAAGGCTTTTTTAATTTCAGGTAATTCTTCTTTAATGCCTGTATTTTCAAGTATATTCTTGATCTCAGAGAGCCTGATTGGCCTTCCTGCTCCAAATAAAAGTGCCTCAATTGAATTTATAATCATAATGAGCTTCCTCTTGATGACTTTATAAACAATTCTTCGCTTTTATTCTGTATAAGCTCTATATAACCATCTTTAGCTAGTTCCAATGAGGCTAGAAGTGTAACAACAACCCCCTTTCTTCCTTCGGGCTTTCTTAAGGTCTTTGAGAAACTAATTATGTTCGTTCTTGATAATAAATTGAGTAATATTTGAATTCTTTCTTTTGTTGATAATTCTTCAAAATCGATTTGATGATTTAATTTATAATTTGGTCTATTAATTATTTCAGTAATAACTGAAAATAATTCATCCTTAGTTATTAATGCTTCTTTGGTTTTAGCTACTTCGAACTCTGGTAATTTTGCTGATGCAGTAAAAAAATCCCTATCGACCCTGGGAAGTAACGCTATTTTTTCAGAAACATTCTTAAACCTCTCATATTCTTGAAGTCTCTTAATTAAGGATGCTCTTGGGTCGTCTTCTTCCTCATCAAAAGATTCTTTTGGTAGCATTAATCTTGATTTAATTTCAGCTAATGTAGCTGCCATAACCAAATAATCTGCTGCTAACTCAAATTTTAAAGAATCCATTAGTTCGATATACTCAAGGTATTGATCAGTGACCTTTGAAACATCTAAATCTAATATATTTATATTTTCTTTTCTAATTAAATATAACAAAAGGTCCATAGGCCCTGAAAAAGTCTCTAAACATAATTCAAGTGCATTAGGTGGAATAAAAAGATCATCGGGCAGCTTTTCAAACTGTTGACCCATTACAGTAGGTATTTCAAGCTGCGCAATATTGTAATTTTGCATATTAAACACTATATAGTGTAAGTTTTAGCTTATTTTAATACAATATATAGTGTTTTTCCTTAAAAAATGTCTTTTTAACTAAAATTAATTAAATTATTAATTTCTTTGAAAATGTTTCTATTATTGGACTTTCATTTAATAATAAGCATCCAATTTTTAAAATTAAGTTATAAAATACTAGAACAATGAACTACTCTACTGATAATACAAGAATTATTGATCGTAATAAGGTTCCAGCACCATATGAACTAGTAAATAAACACCCTATTAACGATGAAATCTCAAAACTTGTATATGGAACAAGGAATGAAATAAGTCAGATTTTACATGACAAAGATGATCGATTGTTTGTAGTTGTTGGCCCATGCTCAATTCATGACCCAGAGAGTGCAATCGAATATGCAGAAAGACTTACTGAAGAAAGTAAGAAATTCAATGAAAATCTTTTATTAATAATGCGAGTATATTTTGAAAAACCAAGAACTACAGTAGGATGGAAAGGCTTAATTAACGATCCGGATATTAATGAAAGCTTCAATATCGCAAAAGGTGTAGAGATAGCAAGAAAGTTATTAATTGATATAGCCAATCTTGGACTACCTGCTGGAACTGAATTTCTTGATCCTATATCTCCACAGTATGTAACTGATGTTATTTCATGGGGAGCAATTGGTGCAAGAACTGCTGAAAGTCAAATTCATAGAGAGCTTGCATCAGGTCTTTCATGTCCAATTGGTATTAAAAATGGAACTGATGGAGGCTTAAAGGCTGCTATAGATGGTATACAGGCTGCAAATCACTCTCATGTTTTCCTTGGAGCGACAAAAGAAGCAGATATAGCCATGCTTAAAACTGCTGGAAATATTGATACGCATATTATCTTAAGAGGTGGCAAGACCCCAAATTATGATAAGGATTCAGTTGAGAATACATTAATTGCTTTAAGAGAGGCAGAAGTAAATGAGTCAATAATGATTGATGCCAGTCATGGAAATAGCCAAAAGAAATTTAAAAAACAAATACCAGTTATTGATAGCATTTCTAAGCAAATTATTGAAGGCAATAAAAATATTAAAGGCATAATGATTGAAAGCCATTTAAATGAAGGAAATCAGAAAATATCAGATAATTTAAAGTATGGTCAGAGCATTACTGATGCATGCATGGGCTGGGAAGATACTATTAAATGTCTTGAGAATTTAAATGCTGCTGTAGATAAAAAAAGAGGTAATTAATCTAATTGGAAAATAAACACTTATCATTTTCAGCAGAAGTAGCTGAGACATTAGGAATAGAATCTGCAATTATTTTAGATCTTTATAAGCAAAATAGATTAGACAATATATCTTCTTATGAAGATTTAATTAATTCAATCTTAAAACATATTTCATTCATAGAAATATCAATAATTAAAAGTTCTTTGGATAAATTAATTAAGTTTGATTTAATTAAAATGGCAGATTCAAAAATTGAGAAAAAATATAAAGTTAAAAGTCCTGGCGTTAACCAAGAAACAAATAAACTAAATAACGACTGGGCACCATCTCCAGAAACAAAAGAAATTATCAATATGGCAGAAATATCAGATGAATTTTGTGATTTAAAATTAAAAGAATTTAAAATTTATTGGATTGAAAGAGGTCAAAAGAAAAATAATTGGAATATGACCTTTATAGACTTCATTAGAAGAGAATGGGCTAAAGAGAATAGTTCAAATAAAGGTTTACCATATACCATAGATGAGAATTGGTATCCTGATGACGATGTATTTGATATTCTTAATTTATCTGAAATAACTAAAGATTCTGCGTTAAAATATCTAAGAGAGTTTAACCTCTATTGGAAAGATAAAGGTGCAGCATTCACAACATGGAATTCTAAATTCATTGATCATGTTAAAAGAAGACATATCATGGATGGTAATATAAGTAAAAATGAAGAGAGTAAAAAATATTCTGAACCAGGAAAATACAAACAAGACTTTAAAGCAAGAAAAAATGATAACTCTTGGGCAAAAGAGATCAACCTCGACTAAAGAGGATTTTATTAATGCAATAGATGAATTATTTCTTAAATTAGAACTTGCCTACCATTATCAATTTTATAAAGTATTTGGAACTGATGAAAAGCTTAAAGAAGGAAAAAAACTTTGGGCTATTAGCTTAAAAAATAAGAATCCGGAAGTATTGCTAAAAGCTGTTGAGAGCGTAATTTCATCTCAATCTTATCTGCCTACCCTCACAGATCTTATAAAAGCATGTAATGAAATGGATGGAATGGATGGACTGCCGTCTGCTGAGGAAGCTTATATTGAAGCAAGAAAATCATATCAACCAAGAAAAGAATTTAATTGGTCAAACCCTATCGTATATTATGCTGGAAAGAAAATTGGATGGAATAGCTTAAATGAAAAAGATTCTAAAGAAAATTTTAATAACTTTAGAAAAATATTTAATTCTCTAAAGGCTGAAGCATTAAATGGTAAGAAATTTGAAATAAATAAAACAAAAGATGCGAAAAAGTTGAAGCCTCTTAATAAAAAACTATTAGATAAGCTAAGAAAAAAATATAAAGTCTAAAAAACTATTAAAGTCAAAGGAATATGAAACTAACAAAAAATATAAGAATATCTTTATATATACTTTTACCAATACTTCTATGGATGGCATCCGGTTTATTTAAAAATAATGAAGGTGAAGCAATAGAAGAAACTAATGATTTGTTTAGTGTTCAAACAGTCGTTAGTAATGCAGTTAAGTATCAACCTTTAATAAAACTTAAAGCTACAACCAAATCAGAAGCTAGAATTAATGTTAAAGCCAAAACTTCAGGGGAAGTTGTAAAAATTGGCGCAACACAAGGAAAATATGTTGTTAAAGATACCGTCTTGTGTAGTTTAGGTGTTGTTGAATTAAATAGAACTGAGGTTAAAGCGCCCTTTTCAGGTTACATTGAACAAATAGTAAAACCGGGAAATTTTCTTGAAAGAGGTCAGGTATGTGCGACTATAATCCAATTAAACCCAATATCATTTGTAGCAGGCGTTCCGGAATATGACATTAATAAAGTTCGTATTAATCAAAAAGTAAATCTTGAACTGGTAACAGGACAATCTATCAATGGTGAGCTAACTTTTGTCTCAAAAAGCGCATCTCCAGATACAAGAACTTTCCAAGTTGAATCTCAAATTGAGAACCTTGATGGATTAATCAAAGATGGCCTTACAGCAAACATGACAATAGAAATAGACAAAGTAAAAGCTCATAAGATATCTCCATCTATTTTATTATTAAATGATGAGGGAAAGCTAGGAATTAGAATTGTAACCAAAGGTAATATTGCTAAATTTGTTGAAATTATTATTCTAGAAGACTCTGAAGAAGGTTTATGGATAACAGGCATTTCTGAAAAGGTTGAAATAATAATACAAGGCCAAGGATTTGTAGAAGACGGCCAGGAAGTTATTGCTAATAGAATATGATCAACATAATAGATTTTGCTATAAAAAAAGCAAAAACAACTTTGTTAATTGCATTTATGGTGATAATTGCAGGATCTTATGCAAGGCAAGAAATACCTATCGCAGCATCACCGAATGTCCAACTCCCTTTCATTACGGTCTCAGTATTTCTTGATGGAGCTTCTCCAAGCGATACCTCTAGATTAATAGCTCGTCCTCTAGAAAATAGATTAAAAACTGTGACTGGAGTAAAAAATATTAGGTCAACAAGTTATTTAAGTTATGCAAGAATATTTTTAGAATTTGAAGTTGGTTTTGATATAGATCAGGCACTGGTAGATGTTAAACAAGGTGTTGAAGAAATCAAATATCAACTACCTATGGAGGCTGAAGATCCTCAAATACAAGAATATAGTGAAGCTAGTTTTCCAGTAATGAATATTAGTATTGTTGGTGGAAGTTCTGTAAGACAAAAGGTTTTTTATGCAAAAGAATTAAAAGATAAGATTGAGCCCATTGAACAGATTCTTGAAATTCGGGTTACAGGCGCGCCCGAAGAGGTTCTTGAAGGCGTTATCGATAAATCAAAAATGGAATCTTATGGTGTTACTTTATCTGATATTTATTATTCAGTAGCTAACAACAACCTTATTATTCCAGGAGGTAAGCAAGATACTGGAAGAGGAAGCTTTAATATTGAAGTTCCAAGTATTATAGAATCTGCAAAAGATGTATATGCAATTCCAGTAAAAGTTACTAAAGATGCAATTGTTACGCTTGGTGATATTGCATCAATCAAAAGAACATTTAAAGATTTTACCTCTCATGCAAGAGTGAATGGTGAAGATGCTGTAACTTTAGAAATTTCACTAAGAGAAGGGGCAAATGCAATTGATGCATCAACTGCAATAAGAAATATTCTACAAGAATTCGAAAATACATTGCCTAAAAATTTAAATATCGTAGTTTCAAATGACGATACTATTTATGCAACTCTAATGGTGAAAGAGTTAAATGGAAACATAATTGCAGCAGTAATTTTAATTATGGTCCTTGTTATAGCAAGCATGGGAACAAGAGTTTCTATGTTAGTAGGATTATCAATACCTTTTTGTTTCTTGATGACATATTTAATCCTGTATGGTCTAGATATGGAGGTTAATTTTCTTGTAATGATGGGCTTGCTTCTTGGGATGGGAATGTTGATTGATGGATCTATTGTTATTACAGAATATGCAGATAAAAAAATTGCTGAAGGTTTATCAAGGGGCGAAGGATATACTCTAGCTTCTAAAAGAATGTTTTACCCAATTGTTGCATCTACAGGAACGACATTAGCTGCATTCATACCTATTATGTTTTGGCCAGGTTTTACAGGCCAGTTTATGCGATATCTACCAATAACTATTTTCTTTGTTTTATCATCATCTTTATTCTATTCATTAATATTGATACCTGTTTTAGGTACTTTTTTTGGTCAAAGAACATCTGCTTTAAATA